>OMIY01000312.1 GCA_900299215.1 bacterium
CATCATAAAGTGAAACGAGCACGGCAAAAACGACGGTCAGAGCAAATTGTTTAAAAAACTGACCAGAAACTCCACCCATAAAACCGACTGGCAAGAAAACAGCGACTATAGTCAAGGTGGTCGCAACAACGGCAAGTTGTACCTCTTTGGCACCGCGCGCAGCTGCATCCTTGGGACTGCCATTGCCTAGGTGACGAAAGATGTTTTCCCTGACGACAATGGCGTCATCGACCAAAAGTCCCACGGCAAGTGACAAGGCAAGCAGGCTCATAACATTGATGGTGAATCCAGCAGCGTACATCACGGCAAATGTGGTGATGACGCTACTAGGCAACGATAGACCAGTAGTGACGGTCGATCTAAGACTACGCAGAAATAGCAGTACGACCGCTATAGTCAAAATTGCACCAATGATCAAACTTTCATAAACATCGGCAACATTAGTTCTCACCAGATCTGCATTATCTCTCGTGACAGTTAGCTTCACATCAGGGGGAAGTGCGCTTGCCAAATCCTTGAGGGATCCCTTGACGCGGTCCGATACTGCTACGGTGTTTTCGCCCGACTGCTTCAGGATATTGAGCACCACGGCTGGCCTGAAGCCTTCGCGGTCACCGAAGCGAGTGACCCTTGTGATGTCTTGGAATCCTGCCTTGATGTCGGCAACGTCACGTAAGTAAAGAGGGCTGCCACTTTGAGTGCGGCCGACCGAGATCATATTGATATCGGAGACTGATTGCCCTCTGGCAACTGCGCGCACCAGCCAGGTCCGTTCCTGTCCCCGGATTTGGCCGACTGGGTCATTGCGATTGCTGGCGCGAATAGCACTGACGATATCGCTTGGATTTAGCCGCCATTGGTCCAGTGCACTAGGTTTAAGCGCAACTTGAATTTCTGGTTGTCGTTCACCACTTAGGTCGACCGATCCCACACCGGTAATCTGTCTGAGACGTGGCAACAAGACATCATTAGCTAGTTTAGTAAGCTCTGCAGCTGATCTCTCACCGGTGACTGCGACTTCTATAATGGGCGTATCATCTGGATCTTGTCTAAAGATTTCAGGCTCACGCATCGCTTCCGGTAGACTCTCGCGCAAATTGGCGATTTTGCCCCGGACCTGTATTTCTTGGAAACGAATATCGATAGAGGTGTCAAATTCCATCACGACAATGGAACGTCCCTCGCGGCTGACGCTACGCATGAGGTTAATACCGGCGACCGTACTCAGAGTGTCTTCGACTTTTTTGGTGATGAGCTGTTCAATCTCTTCTGGGGCAGCACCATCAAGACTTGAGACTACCACTAGGACTGGATAGGAAACGTTTGGATAGAGGTCGACCGACAATTTGCGTAGAGCTAGCAGTCCAACGACCAGCAGGAACAAAGTCACCATGCTGATAAATTTAGGACGAGCGATGGCGGTTTGGATCAGGTTCATGGTCGATCCTCAGTATTTAGTTTAGTCGACGATTTGAACGTGGCTCTTGTCGCTCAGTAAATTGGCACCAGCAATGACGATCTTGGCGTTGGGTTTAAGGCCCTCGACGATTTCAACGGTATCAGGATCGACGATGCGAAATTGCACGGCGGTTCGTTTGGCTTCGCTGCCATCGGCTTCATAGACGTAGGCACCCTGATCAGTGATCATCAGTGCAGCTGAACTAAGCAGCATGCGCGGACGTGGCGCGAGGTCAAAGGTGAGACGAGCATACATACCGGCGCGCCAGTCCCGCTCGGGATTGGCAATCTCAACCGTGACACTACCGCGACCAGAGCCCAGGTCTGCAGACCGAGCAATTGACACAACCTTGGCACTGCGATTTTGTCCAAGCACACTGGCCATCACGCGCGTAGACGGCGTCACCTGAGTCCAATCGTCGGTGGGAAGGTGAGCGATCACTCGCAAGGTGCGGTCATCGACGATGGTAACAACCGGCTCTGTTGGCGTCACTTGCTCACCGACGGTGGTAACATGCCACCGCCCCACCCAGCCGCTGATGGGACTATTTGTCGGCATGTTGAGAAAGGACTCTCCGGCATCGTTACGGTCGATACGAAACAGAAGATCACCGGCTTTGACCTGGGCTCCCTCTTGAGGGCCGATAGAGGCTACGCGGCCAGTCACCTTGCTAAAAACGTCGGCTTGGTGGACGCCAAAAAGTGGGGCGTCCACGGTGATTTGTCGCGCGGCAGTTTGGAGGGAGGCCTCCATGACACGCACGCTTACAGGGCCTTTTCCACCATCGGGACCGCCTCGACTCTCTCGCCCCCCAGGCTTGCCGGTGCAGGCAGAGCTTGCAAGGATCATGACCGCTAAGTGAATCCAACTAACAAAGACCACCGGGGAGGATGTCAGACGCATAGGTAGACCTCCATGACTCAAACTTGGGATGTCTAGAAAAGGTTTAGCATAAACGAAGAAAAACAGATACAGATCGGACCGTTAGATGCCCGTCATCCAATGGGTTTAGGCTTGCTGTCAGGACTTTTCGAGCTTATAACCGTGCTGACTCGGAAAGGACGCGATGAATCCTGCAAATGCCTCTGCCACCCCGGTTTCAATTGGTCATGTAGCTGTCATCGGTGCCGGCCAACTCGGTCAGATGTTGGCTGAGGCCGCGCTTCGGCTAGGCTACCAGCCGCATATACTTGCCAAGTCCGCGGACGAGCCGGCAACTCAGGTCGCTGGTGTGCGCGTCGTCGTGGGGGAGGTCAGTGATCCAAGGTCCTTGGCCGGTCTGCTAGATCCAGTCGATCTGGTAACTTTCGAGAGCGAGCTGACGCCGCCCCAGGTCATTGCTGCTGCAGCCGGTTACCGGCGCGCAAATGGCAAGCCCACTGTGTTAGAGCCTAGTCCCGCTGTGATGGCGGTTTGTGGGGATAAGCTCAGGCAAAAAGAGCTGCTACTGAGGCTTGGGGTACCCACAGCTAAGTTTGAAGCCTTGCCAGCCAATGAGACTGCAGGCAGTTGGTTGACTGGACTCAGCGAGCGCTTTGGCGGTAGCTGTGTTATCAAGTGGGCGCGCGGTGGCTACGACGGCCGCGGCACCATGGTTTTGCGCCAGGGGCGGGAACAACTGGCACTTGCCCAGAGCTTTGTCGAGCGCGCCACGGCCCAAGGGTCGGCTGTCTACGCCGAGAGTTTTGTACCGTTCACAACTGAGCTCGCAGTAATCACCAGCAGGTCGACCACGGGCGAAGTGCAGCAGTACTCGCCAGTCCTTACAACCCAGACTAACGGCATCTGCACCGAGGTCATTGGTCCTGCGATCTCCTTTGGTCTGTCGCCGGAGACGGCGCAAGCTGCCCTAGATTACGCTCGGCGCATTGGTGAGAGTTTGGCCATCGCCGGCACCTATGCTGTGGAATACTTTGTCCAAGCTGATGCTACTGTCGTAGTAAATGAAATTGCACCGCGAGTTCACAATTCGGGTCATTTCACATTGGACGGAGCCGAGACCTCTCAGTTTGAAAATCATTGGCGTGGGGTCCTTGGACTTCCGCTCGGCAGTACGAGCACATCGCCGTTTTTTGGCATGGTCAATCTCATCGGCGGCCCCAACTTCAGCGGCACCGTCCCAACTGGATTCAACTTTGAAGGTCCAGGCATCGTCAGTTATTGGTACGGTAAGGCTGAGGTGCGTCCAGGCCGCAAGATTGGTCATATCAACGTGGTGGCTGAAAATGAGGCCGAGTTGCGCCGTCGTATCGAGCAGGTAAAGGTCGCAGTTGCTGCGTGGCAATCATCGCTGACAAAGGGGAGCTAATGGCTGAGCCAACAAGCAAGGTACTGAATAGCGGATCCATTAGTGAACCCAAGGTTGCGGTCATCATGGGTAGTAAATCAGATCTACCAGTGATGGATGGGGCGATAGCCATGCTGCGTGAGCTCGGCGTTGCATTTGATGCAAAAGTTGTCTCGGCTCATAGGACGCCGTTGGAGATGGCCGAATTTGCCACGTCTGCGCGCAAC
>OMIY01000313.1 GCA_900299215.1 bacterium
CCGAAGTTCTGCTGAATGCCCGACGACCGTAAAAATCAGCGGTGATAGTGGGATTAGCATTAAGAATAGGAGGCCACCGATGACACTCACATATAGAGCCTGCCAAGTTGCAGGGCCGATCATGTCATGTTCCTTGGCGCCAAAGTACTGGGCCACGAAAGTCATCAGGTATGACGAAGTCTGTTGCAGTAGCGCCATAGGCGCCCAAAATATGCCTGAAACAGCGATGGCAGCTGCCAGAGCTTCGGTGGAAAAGTTGCCAAGGAAGATGCGATCTACTGTGAGTTGAACATTCCAAAAGCTATTAGAAATAATCAGCGGCCAAGCAACCCGCAGAATGGACCGATAATACTGCCTGGCCTGGGCGCTGAATGGCTTCATGTGAGGTCCAGTCTACGGAATAGGGTATGGAGTAGGTTATTTGCTCTCCCATTGTAACGTGTTTCAGACTTGGGGGTTCACCTAATTGGTTTAATCGCAAATTAAACGACTCAGCTTCGAGCGGCATCCTAGAGGGTGAAAGATTGGCAAGCCTTCTCAAGCTCTTTGCAGGCATCATAGCAGTCCTGGCAAGGCTTCATGTGGCGGCGATGCTTGTCGCAGGCTTTGGCGCACTCTGCGGCGACTGCAGTGGTTAATTTTGCACCTAAAGGTAGCTGCTGACTGCGGTTGGCGGCTAATTTGCCGAGTGCTTCCGCCACTGCAACAAGGTCCGTAACATGTTCTAAGCATTCAGCCATGTCTTTTTCACCTTGGGCCAGCATATCAATGCAATGATCAGCGCAGATGGCGCCTTTAGTGACAGCTTGGGCTGCCAGTGAGGCCAATTTTTCATGGCCATCGTCTTTGGCGCCCTCGTGGGCGTGATGGTGGCCCTCGTGGTCATGTTTAGGAGTCTTAGCTTGGCTTTCGGGCGTGCTTCCAGTCGCAGCAGCTTTAAGTGCTAGTAAACTGACAGTAGCTCCGATGCTGGTCAGGCATAAGTCGCGACGATTCATAAAGTCTCCTTTTTTATAAGAAATTCTTGCTTTATTAGGCTAATGTCAATAGCTGCGTTAATTAATAAGTGCTACGGCATCAATGTCGACACGATTACCAGTAGACGCAGCGTTTCTAGTCCCGGTCGCTGTGATAACGAGTGTGTGTACAGCGCGCGGTAACCCCGTGCGAACGTACTTGAGAACAGAACCGCTATTGGCCCGAGCGTATAAGTCCACCGAGCCTTGCGAAACTCCGTCCAATGTTACTGTTGCGATGCCCATAGTCGGGCCTATCGCTGTGATCCACGCCACCTGGGTCCCGGTAAAGCGAATGGTGGCAGACGCATTACGGGCCGTGGTGCTATTTGCGGTACCACCGAAAAAGTTGGTGGCAGCTGTGCGTAACCATGTGCCCCGGTAACTGATTGCACCAGCTGCTTCCTGTAGGACACTAAGATTAAAAATGCCACCGCGTGTGACAGCTGACGGAAGTCCACCGCTGTCCGTTGCACCGATGCGGTATTCGTAATTTGCCCCCGGCGCTAGCATAAACCTCTGACTAGTTGTGGTCGGTGTACTTAGTGGGACTTGCGTAAATGTCCCACTATTAACACTTCTGTCTAACTTGAAACTTGAAATCGTCCTTCCGCCAAAGGTTTGGGCCGTCCAATTGGTGTCCGTGG
Source organism: bacterium (assembly GCA_900299215.1). Classification (GTDB taxonomy): domain Bacteria; phylum Bdellovibrionota_B; class Oligoflexia; order Oligoflexales; family CAIYRB01; genus CAIYRB01. The sequence continues at coordinate 1,664 of OMIY01000313.1, forward strand.
GTACCGCGCCGCTGATGATTTGGGTATTAGCGGCAAGTAACGTCACAGGCGGCGTCACGATCGGATTGGTCATGGTGAAGCTATAGCTGTCGCTACGGACTGCAGAGGCCATTCCAGTCTGATCTATAGCCACTGACCTGAGATTTTTTTGCGTTGGCCCACTGAGTGCGATTGGCGAGCTATAGAGGCTCCGGCTGAGTGAATCGAGTGGTGTAGATGAATCTAGCGTGTAGTAAATTTTACTCGGACGGTTTGCTGTCAGAGTAACGGTCACGTTGTCGCGATATCCACCACCGGCCGGCAGCGCCGTGATCGTAGGGACTGTAGTATCTATTGTATACTTGGCAGATTTGACGGCAGATTTCAGACCTGTTGGAAGAGATGCGAAGAAATTAATGGTAGTGGACTGGGTGACAGCAATCGGTGATTTATAAATAAATCCTGTTTGGCTTGTGCTGGGGTTACTTCCATCTGTTGTATAGGTGATTTGAGCTGCGGGATCCGATGCGACGAGGGTGATTTGTTGTGGAGCCGTGTAGAACCCACCCATTGGCCCGGCGTCCACATCAAGATCGGGAGCAATCTTGCCACTGACCGTGAATTGATCAGTGAATAAGACTGTTTCATACTGAGTCCCGTTAAATCTCTCGACTCGCACAAAATTGGTCCCAAATGGGCTACCAATGACGGTGTGCAAAATATTGGGATCACCTATGTAGCCGATTGGTTCGTTGGTGCCCCAACGTAGAAATGGACCTACATGACCGAATCTAAAGGCATCGAAGTTATTTGGGATGGGATCAACATCATCAGTGTAATTGATCGATCCCTTGCCTGTAGCACCCGCCGCGACATTGAAATATTTGACACCGTAGGGATGAGTGACACGGTAATGTCCCGCTGTGGTTAAATCAGCTCTGATGCGTAGTCTGGCAAATACTACTCGCTCTCCCCAAGCAGGCCCGGTTATCGGGGAGGCTCCCTCAATGGCGAGTGTAACATCCGCTGCGTTACCGACTGTGCCCGTCACGCGAGCGGTCGCGCTCCAAATAAATGTCTCACCTGGGAAGTTGCGTGGGTATACAAGAGGTGCATTAGGATCGATTCCACCTGGCACACCGACAGCTACTGGTAGGCACATGGCATCGGTTGGATCGACACAAGGCGCAAGGTTGAGTCCGCCAATGTCTTTCACTGAGAACGGTAGCTCGAACGCCGGGTTGATTGTCGAGCGAGTGAGCTTTTCTACGGCAATTGTGTAATAGGCTTTTCTTTCCTTTGATTGGGCTTCAATCGTACCAGTGGCTCCTCGCTTTAATGCGACAAATCTCACTAGGTGAGTTTCGTTGCGCGATAAGATGATAGGAGTGCCGTTAAAAATTTGTGCGGATGCACTGGTTAATGGGTCGGTGTCATCGGTAGA
>OMIY01000314.1 GCA_900299215.1 bacterium
ATCACGAACTGATCAAAGTCAGATTAAGTGCCGACGACGCCGTCGAGTTTTACGATTTAGCTGAGCAGCTCGCTGGAGCAACTCAGGCAGCCTTAGTCCAAACCATTGGCCGGATTGCCGTGCTTTACCGCCCCAGTGAAAAGGCGAAGATTCGCATCTAATTCACTTGTGAGCGTGCGTTAAGCGCGCGCCGATTTTTCGTGCGCGACGTTTAAGTTCCCGGTCGATCAGCTGTAATTCACGGCCAGCTTGACCGGCAACCGCACTGTTTTCCTCAGCACGACGCACCAGATACGGAAGTACGGCAGCTATAGGGCCGTACGGCACATATTTGGAGGCCAGGTAGCCATGGTGCGCCAAATTAAAGGTGAGGTTATCGCTCATGCCAAGGAGTTGCGACATCTCGATTCTATGGTCGTTGCTCTTGATGCCATGTTTAGCCATCAAACGAGTGAGGCGTCTCAAGGACTCTTCATTGTGGGTGCCCGCAAAGAGTCCAAAGTCGGCTATATTTTGAACGCAAAACTCTACTGCCGCATCATAAGCGGCATCTGTGGCCTTCTTGTCAGCGTGTATCGGACTAGCAATACCCAAAGTCGCGGCACGTTGCCGCTCCTTCTCCATATAGGCGCCGCGCACGAGCTTGACCCCAACCTTGTAGCCAGCGACCTTGGCTTTGGCGTGTAAATCCATCAGGTAGGCAAGACGATCAGTCCTATACATCTGCACCGTGTTGTAAACCACGGGAGTCTTTTGGTTGAACTCCTGCATCATCGCCTCGACGATGCGATCAATAGAAGCTTGCAACCAAGTTTCCTCAGCGTCGATCAAGATACGACGACCCGCCGCAGCCGCGGCCCCACATAAAAGGCGCACGCGCCCTTCAACTCGAGCAAGTTCCCTGCTCTCATCATCAGTCAGCTCGGCTTCAGTCGACGCCTTAGCCAACAAATCAAAACGACCGACTCCGGTCATTTTAAATACGCAAAACGGCATCAGCGACGTTGTTTTTGCCTGCTCGATAGCGCGTTGTGTTTCGACTACTGCATCGTCGAAGGCTTGTTCATTCCCTTGCCCCTCTACCGAGTAGTCAAGAATGGACCGCACACCACTCCTACCTAAAGTCTGAATCTTCGCCTGACAGTCAGTAATGGTAACGCCACCGCAAAAGTGGTCAAACACTGCAAGCCTAACCAGTGGGGAGATCGGAATGCGGCGAGCTAGCGCCCAGTCGATCAGGGCAGTGCCTGACTTGATCAACAGGGGAAAGTTGAACGAAGTAAATAGCGCCCTAGCTTTCAACAATGAAGCGGTGGACTGAGACCCAAATGCAATCTCAGTGTTAGCGAAATCTAGTTGCGATCTATGGCTCACAAGCTTCATCTCCCTGGTTGAATTCCAGCTATATTAAAAGTGAGAAGTCTTGCCCACATCTTTCTCAAGACACCACTCAGGTTGCGAATTCCTCAACAAATACAGTCATCTAATACCCCGCGCCCCATTCAACTATCAATGCCAAAGGCGTATTACCTGTAGTCAATGACTGAGGTTTTGCTCAAGCGATCATGAAAGGCCCGCCTTCTCCGACTACTGAAAATCGAAAGCAGTCCTAGGCCAAGACTTAATCCGACCAATAATTTGCCTAAAACTTCACGTACCAATACTTGCGTGAACGTTAAGGACTGCTCAAAGTCAGACCTTACCACCTTGATTCCCACGATGCGCTTACCCAAAGTCTGCCCACCAAGCCAAGTCGGTACGATGACGTATAAAAATATCGGAACCAAAATCAGGAGAACACTCATCGACATTAATTTTAATTTCTGATCGAAAGCTTCTAGGCGGTCCATATACCGAACAAACGGAATCTCGATTAAAACATTTAGTGGTCCTAAAAACGCAAGATCGAGAGTCAACGCGTACCACCTTTGTACAAATGAGGCTGGTTTATAAAGGCTCAGGTCTTCAGCAATTTGAAACAAAGGTATTCTCATCGAGCGAGGACGCTCAGGCATTAACACCATATCTTGGCGGTTTTTACTCATCAGCTTGCCCTCAAGTCAGCTTGTGCATTATTCAGCCATGCACCGAAGCGTTCACTCAGCGGCATATTGGGGTGAGTCTTAAGATAAGAGCTAACACTTCGCATATTCATCGGTGTGTGCGGCAGGCTGGCGACAAGTTTGGATGCGTGCGACTCAATCATCTCGTACTTTTTAGAGAACGTGAATTGAAGCAACAGCATATCCACAAGCCTCAACGCGAGCCAAATTTGCCCAGAATTAACAGCGAAGTTCATCATGGTCACGAGCGCCGATTGCCGCAGGTTCATCAGCATTGCCTGATACGACACTCCAAGCGGCAGCTTTTCAATGAAGCGGCTTGCAATGGCGACGTTGCCTCGATCTATACTTGCCGCGCAGAACGGAGTTAAATGTGCCTTGAGAAATCCGTCTATTTGCGCGCTCAAAGCTACACTCTGCTCGCGACTATCGTGAGGCATCCAACGCAGAGCCGCAGCACAGGCGACTTCACGTACGCGCATATTATTTGGATTCCTCTCTAACAGATATTCGGCGAATTTGAGCTGACTCTGTAAATTCCTCATCCTTTTAAGCCGTAAAAGATCATCTATTTCTTCTTCGTATAGTAAACTCGAAGGCAACTTACGGAGAGATCTGATAACAAAAGCAATAATCACTCCAGAAATAAATCCAAAAAGATGCGCCATATGAGCGACAGAACCATGATTCAAGGCACTAAATCCGCTGTCTAGTCCACCAGCAACATCCGCGATGATAAATAGCAAAGGAAAGGCATAGCGGATATCTGCGTAGAAACTTGTCCCCCAATAAAACTTGCGCGGTAGCCACACCAAAAACCGCATACGGCCGTTGAAAAAAAACACATAAAACATACCCATGACTGCACTTACGATCGCAGATCCACCCAAAGAAATGGTGTCTCGCCCAGAAAAGAAGTGCGCGTGGATGATCATTCCCAAACTGCCCGCAAAAAGAATCGACGCCAAAAACAACCAACGATTAGTTCGTTGCTCTGCGTAGATTCCAAAAATGAGTAGGGCAAAAATATTACTGAATAGATGCATTAAACTACCATGACGTAGTTGTGACCAAACAACGGATGGCAGATTAACGTTACCTTTTACTAAACACTGAGCATTCATGCATACGCGACGAAGTTCTGCGAGATAGTTATGCTCTGCTCGCTGATATTCCTTATAACCTTCGAGATGTCGAAGTGACGGTTTGATTTCTGCTCTAGCAGTTGCAAAAGACCAGATCATATCTTTATAACGAAAACATTTTCGCGAAGCACCGCAGCGACTAAAGCGTTCACGCAAATCAGCGGCTAAGTTTTGCTCTTTTCCTAAACGCTCATAATCATCAAATGATAACCTGGGCACTCCGCGTTTGATCGTGGCTTTACCAGGAAATCCCGGCTTAATGAGAACGGCATACCTAGCACAAAGCTCGGGTTTACCATGGTTCGTTTCGCAGTATTCCTTAAAAAGACGGCGTGCTGCATCTCTGATGCCACTCCGAGCAGCGGCGTTGAAGATTCCATCGGTAACAGCTACATGCGTGGTATCGAAAAAAAAGACAAAAACCCAAGTCACGACGAGTAGTATCGAAACTACGGGTAATCGTCGCAATTTGGTTCCTAAGCCCAGAGGCAGAATAAACATGAGCGCTTACCTCAACTACGCACACTCGCTCATGTTTTTCGGAAGTTACCAAAAAAGCTTTAGGCCAAAGCCATAGCATCGGATAATTACTCAATGATTACAAGTCTTTGTCGAATTGCACCCGACTCACCAGGACTGGCTACCAACAGCACAAAAGCCGCGTAACCAATAAATACAGCCGGGCTGATCAATGGCCTTTTTAATCTCCGTAGCTCGTTTCAAACTAGGCACGTCGCATGCGGAAGTTCTATCACTACAAACCACCTCGCGAATGCAACGCTTGGTGGGATCGTCCTTCTGTTTTAATTCCACCCAAGTTGAACTGAGCGCTTGCACCGTTTGGTCTGGACAAGAGAAAGTGTCTTGAAAACCAGACTGACAAAATGCATTTAACACTGTCTCCGCACAGCCCCGACGCGCAACATCACGCAGACGCGTTGAGCTAGCAAGATCTCCTCCCGCACAAAGTCCCAATTTACCATTACAAACATGGGCGGCTAAACATCGATCCAAACTCGTACCCTGCTTGCGTGCATTTTTGACACCTTCAATATCGCTTCTATCTGACTCGCTACACCGCTCTTGTGATGAATTGGTGTTCTTGACCTGTTGAATTTCGGTCAAGTGAAAGCCCTTGATAGACCCCGAGCATAAAACAAAACAACCACAAGACTTCGCCTGGAAACCCTGTTTAACGCAACTATCAATAAAAGGGTTCGGGTCGCCACTTGGCTTACAAGTTGGTGGCTGGACCTCACATCTTTGCGCAGTCCCGTTGGCATCAAACCACGTTTTCTCGGAAGCAAGATCGTTGTGATCCACACCATTTTTATCTAGACCGCGGCAACTCACAAGCACGGTGAAAAGTAGCGCAACACTAGCAATGAGCTTAGTCCGAAATCGCATGCTTAACCCTTGATCTCACGAATCTTAAGTACTTGACCCGTAGCTAGATGATTGTGTCTTAAACCATTTAACTTTTTAAGTGACTGAATCGATGTGCCAAATCTTTTGGCAATTGAATGTAAACTGTCACCGTTGCGTACACGATAAGCTTCAGGCACTCGCCCGATTTCAACCAAACCGCCGACTGCATCGCGCGCATTTAGCTGGCGCGATCTTTTCACCGCAAGAGCATAGGTAGGACTTTTCCGCACCAATTTATCTCTGGTTTCAACCAGCTGGGCCTGAGGTTTCTCGCGATCATGCTTAACGACATTCTTCAAACCTTTAATGCGTAAAGCAAGTAAGCGTTCCTTAAATCCGTCGAATTTCTGCTGCTCAGTGGCTGGAATCCAAATGCGATAAGTTTGCGAGTCGGGCGGGGTTATGCCGCGAATTAAGTTAGGATTGATCTCTTTAAGCAGCACTAGTGGTATTCCGCTCAGCGCTGCAATATCACTCAACCTCACCGGTGCTGGGACAGCTACGGCGGCAAGCTGGGGCATCGATTCCGGACTTAGATCACTAAAACCGTATTTGGCTAAATCATTGCCAATCATTGTCGCTGCAATAAATTTAGGGATGTAATTCATCGTCTCGGTGGGAAGCGCATGACGCCGCGCCATTTCCCAAAAATCCCGAGTCTTGGACCGCATAATCGTGTTCATGACACGGCCTTCGCCAGCGTTATAAGCAGCGACAGCTAAGTACCAAGATTGAAAGACATTGTAGAGATCTTTCATGTACAGCGCAGCCGCCACGGTTGATCTTAAGGGATCGCGGCGCTCATCGACGTAGGAGTCTATACGCAGTCCATAACGACGCCCAGTCTCCCGCATGAATTGCCACACCCCAACAGCCTTGGCACGAGAGGTTGCAGAGGTGGCGAAACCACTCTCAATCATAGCTTGGTAATAAATCTCTGTCGGTACGCCCTGTTCCTTTAGCACCGCCATGATTTGTGATTTATACCGCTCGCCTCGTTCGAGAAAACGCTGAAACCGCTCGCGATCGCGGACGGTAAAAAACTCAATCCAACGCTCGACGTCCTGGTTCATGTCCAAAGGCAACTTGGTTGCCGGATCGCTCAACTCATCGGCCGGGTTTTGATCCGAGTTTTGAGTTGCATTGGCACTGCGTCCAATAGCGGCATTGGCGCTATCAGCTAAATGGTTGTCTGAGCCACTTATATCCACACCATCGCCAACGGATGACGCCGCGGTAATTGGCTCTTTAGAGGTACGACCATCACCAGCGCAAGCGACCAAAAAAATTGATACGGCTATGGTGAATAGAAAATTCTTGCAACCGGGCTTGCACGACACAGCCATAGGCAGTCCTGTTGGTTCAGACAAATTGGGCAGCTAAAAACCTGAGAAAGTTTATAGAAATGAACCCTTATATCGTACCACAGATAGCAGCTTTGACCGCTAATTTATCGAACTATCCTTCGATAATTACCGGCCAAATTCTCATAATTAGTCGTTTGATAAATTGAACGACCTACCCTAAACACGCTCGTCGTAACCTAAGTTGGGTGCAAGCCACCGCTCAACGTCTGCGACGGAGAACCCCTTTCTTCTCGCATAGTCTTCAACTTGATCGCGCCCTATGCGGCTGACTCTAAAGTAATGTGCCGCTGGATGCGGGAAGTACAGCCCACTCACTGAACTTGGGGGCATCATTGCCATGGACTCAGTCAGCGAAATTCCAACATTTTTTTCGACGTCTAGCAGTTGCCAAATCAGAAGCTTCTCAGTGTGGTCTGGACAGGCTGGATATCCAGGAGCTGGTCGGATCCCACGATATTCCTCTTTGATCAGTTGCTCAGGAGAAAGTTGCTCCAATTTTCCGTAGCCCCAATTCTCTCGAGCCTTCTTGTGCATCAGCTCGGCCATCGCTTCAGCGCAACGGTCGGCCAGAGCCTTAGCCATGATACTAGAGTAATCATCACCCTTGTCCTTAAAAGCGTCAGCATAGACATCTGCCTCTGGACCTGTAGTCACCGCGAAAGCGCCCAGGTAATCAGAACGTCCTGAGTCGACTGGAGCCACAAAATCGGCAAGGCTAATGTATTCGTCACTATCTTGCTTGCGTTTCTGCTGCCTGAGAAAGTGCAAGGTAGTTAAAACCGTCGTCCTTGATTCATCTGCGTAAATGATGACATCGTCGCCTTGACTTGCAGCTGGCCAGAAGCCAACCACAGCTTTGGGTCTAAAACGCTTGTTAGCGATGATATCTTTGAGCATAGCCTGCGCATCTTTGAACAGAACGCGCGCCTGCTTGCCCCACTTCTCATGCTCGAGTATGCCCGGATATAAGCTTTTTAAATCCCACGCCCAGAAGAACGGTGACCAATCAATATAAGGAACAATCGCGGTCATCGGTAATTCTTGGAAGACCTGCACTCCGAGTGCATGAGGCTTGTCGATCTGAACCGCTGTCCAATCCGTAGGGAACGCACGGCTGCGCGCCTCTGCAATCGGCAACATATCACGGTCATCGCTTTGGCTTGCAAACCTACGCCTTATCTTCTCCTGGTCGGCTTTGAGATTTGTGACGAAGGCTTCTCTCTTATCTGGATTGACTAGATCGCCAAGAACATTGACGACCAAGGAGGCATCCGCAACGTGTGCCACGACACCTTCATAGTGAGGCGCAATCTTAATGGCTGTATGAGCCTTGCTGGTCGTAGCGCCACCAACTAGCAATGGAATGTCAAAGCCCTGCCTCTGCATTTCAGAAGCATTGTAAACCATCTCATCAAGAGAAGGAGTGATCAGACCGCTCATCCCGATGGCGACGGCGCCAACTTCGCGCGCCTTCTCAAGGATTTTTTCGCATGAAACCATCACACCGAGATCGATAACATCGTAGTTGTTGCAGCCAAGCACGACACTGACGATATTTTTACCAATGTCGTGAACATCACCCTTAACCGTGGCAATGACAAACTTACCTTGGGTGCGGGTCAGTCTGCCCTCAGCAGCGGCAGCAAGACGCTCCTCTTCCATGTAGGGCAAGAGATAGGCAACGGCGCGCTTCATCACTCGCGCACTTTTGACCACCTGCGGAAGAAACATTTTCCCAGCACCAAATAGCTCGCCAACGATTTTCATACCGTCCATGAGCGGCCCCTCGATCACATCGAGTGGTCTGGGATACTGCTGACGAGCCTCCTCGGTGTCCTGATCGACAAAGTCAGTCAGACCTTTGACAAGAGCGTGAGCCAGCCTTTGCTGCACGGTGCCACTACGCCAGGTTTCCTCTTCCTTGGTCTTGGTCTTGCCCTGATTCTTGACCTTTTCCGCATGATCGATCAACCGCTCGGTAGCGTCGGAGCGTCTGTTTAACAGCACGTCCTCGACCATTGTTAGAAGCTCTGGCTCGATCTCTTCATAAACAGCCAACATCCCCGCGTTGACAATGCCCATATCTAGGCCGGCATTGATTGCATGATAGAGAAACGCGGCGTGCATAGCCTCGCGAACGACGTTGTTACCGCGGAAGGAGAAGGAGATATTACTAACGCCTCCAGAGGTCCTCACCCCCGGACACTGTTTTTTAATCTCACGTACGGCCTCGATGAAATCGACGGCATAGTTGTTGTGCTCCTCCATCCCGGTGGCGACGGTCAGGATGTTGCAGTCGAAAATAATATCCTCGGGAAGCATACCGAGGCGCTCTGTTAGTAGCTTGTATGCCCTAACGCAGATTCTAACCTTTTCTTCTTTAGTGGCAGCCTGGCCTTGCTCATCAAAGGCCATAACGATGACCGATGCACCGTAGCGCATACAAAGCTTGGCGTGTCTAAGGAAGACTTCCTCTCCCTCTTTAAGGCTGATGGAATTGACAATACACTTGCCCTGCGCACAGCGCAGTCCCGCCTCTATGACCGACCACTTGGACGAGTCAATCATGATCGGTACTTTGGCAATGTCTGGCTCCGAGGCCACGAGGTTAAGAAAGCGTGTCATGCACGCTTCACCTTCCAGAAGTCCCTCATCAAAATTGATGTCGATTACATTGGCACCATTATCGACCTGTTGCTTAGCTACGCTTAACGCCGCATCAAAATCACCAGCTTTAATAAGTTGGGCAAATTTAGGAGAACCCGTGACGTTGGTTCGCTCACCGACCATCACAAAAGGCGCACGCTCACCCACCAGGGTGAACGGCTCAAGACCTGCCAATCGGGTCGCAACAGGCACCTTAGGCACCTTACGTGGAGGCATGGCGCGCACGGCATCAGCGATAGCTCGAATATGATCAGGAGTGGTGCCGCAACAGCCGCCAACAATGTTAATGAAGTGAGATTGCGCAAACTCTTTTAGGAGTGCCGAAGTGTCTGCTGGTTTCTCGTCGTAACCGGTAGCACTTAGCGGGTTGGGGAGACCGGCATTGGGGTAGCAGCTGACGTAGCAGTCAGCCAGCTTCGAAAGCTCCTCAATGTAAGGACGCATTTCCTTGGCACCCAGGGCACAGTTGATTCCAACACTCAAAGGTTTCGCGTGACGCACCGAATACCAAAAAGCACTCAGTGTCTGTCCAGACAAAGTTCTTCCCGATGCGTCGGTGATGGTGACCGACAACATCACTGGCAAGCGTCGACCGTAGTGATCGAAAAACTTTTCCAGGGCGAAAATCGCTGCCTTAAGATTTAATGTGTCGAAGGTGGTCTCGGGTAGCAACAAATCAGCGCCACCTTCGACCAGACCAGAAATTTGCTCATAGTATGTTTCAACCAACTCATCAAAGGTAACCGCCCTGTAAGCAGGGTTGTTAACATCAGGTGAAAGTGAGCAAGTACGGTTGGTTGGTCCAATAGCTCCAGCGACAAAAGCGGTACGTCCCGGATGACGCCTTTCATACTCAGCAACCGCCTCCTTTGCAATGCGTGCCGCTGCGACGTTCAGTTCGTAGGCCACGCTTTCTAGGCCGTAGTCAGCTTGAGCAATCTGCGTGCTGCTGAAGGTGTTGGTCTCGATGATGTCGGCACCAGCTTCGAGATATTGTAGATGAATCTCGCGAATGATATCCGGTCGCGTCAACACGAGAAGGTCATTATTGCCTTTAAGGTCCTTTGGATGATTGCGAAAGCGCTCGCCTCTAAAATCAGCCTCTTCCAACTTGTATTGCTGGATCATGGTACCCATGGCACCGTCGATTACTGCAATACGCTGCGCCAAAATATCGCTGAGCTGCTGCTTGACCACCGGTAACGTTACCCCCAAATCGTGAATCCAAAAGTTTGTTCCAGCGCCTGCACCACCTCAGCTATCGGTAATCCGACGACATTGGCATAAGAGCCCTCAATCCGCTCCACCATATAACTGCCAATGCCTTGCGCTGCGTAGCCACCAGCTTTATCGAGGGGTTCGCCAGTGTGCACATACGACTCTATCTCAGCTGTGCTTAAGCTCTTGATTAGGACTCTGGTATGAACAGCAAACGTATCAATTTGCGCCTTGGGGCCATAGGCAGACTGCAAGGTCACACCGGAAATCACCGTGTGCCAACGACCAGACAGCCCTTGAAGCATCGCCTTAGCGTGTGCGGCGTCGACTGGTTTCTCTAAGATTTTATCGTCGAGAACCACAATAGTATCAGCGCTGATAACGATGATTCCCGGTTCTCTCTTGTCGTCGGCTACAACGTGATCAACAACCCAAGCTGCCTTCTCTAAGGCATTGCGCCGCGCGTAGGCCTCAGGTAGTTCGCCTGGCAAAGGTACTTCTGGCGTCTCCGGTTTTAAAACGGAGTATGAGAGACCCACTGCGTTGAGCAAATCACGCCGGCGCGGAGACGAGCTGCCTAAGACCAGTTTTGGTTTGCTCTTAATCCCGTTCACCCCAACTGCCTCCACCGATCAAACCCACAAAATTAACCAAACACGCCAAACCCACCAAACCCGCCCCCAGAGCGGTATAACGGGGCTGATGATACTTTAGTTAAGTCTCTACTGCCAACGCGATATCGCCACGCCAGCGAGAGCCCGCCCATATCTTGGCCAACTGCTCGACTTGGGCATAGGCTAAAGCGCGAGCCTCAACGAAGTTTGCACCCCTCGCACCCACAGTTAAAACCCTGCCCGTACTGGTGGTGATCACACCGTCGGTTTTGGTGGCAACATTCGCCGCAAACGTCACGACAGAGGCATCGGGATTACTGGCAAAAAGGCTCTCGGGCAAAGTGGCCACCGTGCCAGCGTCGTTGCCATAAGGGTATGATGCTGCCGCCATCACAACGACCACAGCTGCAGGCTTTCCAGTCAGTTGCCGTTGGCGGTCAGACTGTCCCTCAGGCCTTTGAACACCACCGGTTAGGCCGCAGCTGGCCGCCATCCAACCGAGCCAATCCCGATCATCGTGAAGGGCCAAAACTTGCGCCTCTGGATCACCCAAACGCACGTTAAATTCAACTACTTGTGGGCCCTTGGTCGGTGACCACATAAGGCCGACATAGAGACAACCTTGATAGGTCAATCCCTCATTTTTTAGGGCCTTGAGCAGAGGTTCAATCACCTCCGCCTGCACCCTCGCAGCAGCCCCCTCAGGCAGCCACGGCACCGGTGCGTAACACCCCATACCACCAGTATTCGGTCCCTGATCGCCATCGTTTAGACGCTTGTAATCAACCGCAAATCCCAAGCTCAGAGGCCCCGCCTTCCCGAGAAAGCAAAAATAAGAACACTCGCGGCCATGCAAAACTTCCTCAATGACCACATCTGTTGCAGCGGCTTTCATATCCGAGTGGTAGAGCCGCTCGATGCCTGCAGTTACCTCGTCAGCATTGCGGCACACAAATACACCCTTACCCGCGGCAAGGCCCGAAGCTTTCAGCACGACACCACCAGACGCACTTAGCATGGCCAATGCCTCAGCGCGGCACTCATCCTCACTATGCACAACTTTGAACGCTGCCGTTGGAATCTTCGCCTTGGTCATTATTGCTTTGGCAAATGCCTTTGATGATTCGAGCTGGGCTACAGCTTGCACTGGACCGAATGTGGGTATGCCTGCAGCGGCAAATGCGTCTGCTAGCCCTTCGGATAGCGGTGCCTCTGGTCCTGAGACCACCATATCAATATGATTTTGTTTAGCCGCAGCAATCAAGCTGGCAAAATCCGCAGATGGAGATACGGGAAACAGCTCGCCTAAAGTCTTCATCCCAGGGTTACCAGGCCACAGATAGAGCTTAGTGAGAAGTTTAGACTGTGAGATCTTCCAGGCGATGGCATGTTCGCGGCCGCCTTTTCCGATCAGAAGCACGCGCATGCTTGGCCTCCTCAGGAGTGATAGTTCATTGTGGGATTTCACGCATAGCGCAGCACCCTAGCGATGTCAACGCTGGGACTAAGTTACACTTTTGCAAACTCGCGCCAAGGCCTCTTGCACTGAGGTGTTAACGGGCGTAAAGATTTACTGAGAGGCCGGCAATGCCTTGACCAATCGAGGTTTGCAGGTATACGCCGTGCCAAACTTGTTTTAGGAGGTCATGATGACAAAGGCTGATACGACTCTGCCCCGAGAATCCGATCCTCGATTAAAAGCGATGATTTCAGATTCGATTCAGATGCTGGATGAGTTAAGCAAACTGACCGTTCGTCTGACCAACGCTAGCGAAGACGCCGCTGACAGAGCGGCTGACAGAGCGGCTGACACATCAGTGAAGGCCGAAGATCTAGGCCAAATGGAGCGAGATTTGAAGGGCCTCCAGGAGAGGCTGTCACAGCTAAGTAGCCAAATGAAGGCAGCTGCCCAGGGTCTGGACCAACAGGTGCGACAAAGTCCTTATCTGTTTGCAGCAGCAGCACTTGGACTGGGCTTTTTACTGGGAAAGGCGAGGCGGCTGTAGGGCCACTTAATGCTTTAGGGTCGATCGGGACGAAGCTTCATGCAGCCACACCCAATATTGGTGAAGCAGCGCGCGAAGGACTCAAAAAAGCTACCGGTGAAGCGGTAAAGGTGCTTGTCATTAAAGACCTAGTTACCGCAGTTTCAATCGGTGTTCTTGGACTTCTGGCTTACAGTCTGTGCCTGCTGTTTGCCACTGTCCTGCCCCTTGCAGCCGCTACATTTTTGGTCGCCAGCTTCTTTACGATCGCTCTTCTGCTCGTGTTTCGCTGGGCGCGTCACCTTTGAAGGCGACGCCACTACTGAAGGCGACGCTGCTACTGAAGGCGAAGTTGCTACGGAAGGCGGAGCAACTACTGACGGCGACGCAACGGCTGCTGGTGCTGCCACCGGTGACGGTGGCGCCACTGGCAGTGGTTTAGCTTTTGCCGGCATCTGCATTTGCGGCAAGACTTTTGGCTCCGACGAAGTTAAGGGAGTGAGGCCTGGTTTCTCGGTCTTGTCAGGTGAGCGGTCGTTGGACCTAAAACTATAATGGACCCGCCCCCGATAATCCCCCCGAGGACTGAACCGCATCTGCGAGAGTTTTTTGGTGACACAGCTTATGGTGGCCAGGTCGGACAGGCTGCCACCCGTACGTGACAGGCTCGAAGCGAGCCCGGTGGATTTTTGTAGAACAAAAGTTATTTGGAGATCACCACTCAGTCCGGATATTTGCTCCAATCGCTCTGCATAACAGGACCTAATCTCATGATCATGCGCACGCATGACGTTTAGTGCAGCAGCGATCTGAGCCTTGCTGGCAGCTAGCTCCAATTTGTAATACATGCTGATTTCGCGGCGATAACGGTAGGATGCAACCTGTGGTAAAGGCTCCTCCGGCGGTGGATGCATTTCTGCCACCTTAGCTGCCACTTGCCGCGCTGAGCGCAGTTCCGATTCTTCATCGGTTTCCTTGAATGTTTTGCAAGCCGAGATAAAAAATCCCAGCAAAACAGGAGCAAGTAGTATTTGCAATGTAGACTCGGACCGCAATGGAACCTCCACCTTCCAAGTGGGGCTATCGGCTGGAGCAGAAAAAATCGAAGCTAAAAATTTTAAGCATACAGAATCACTACTCATATTCTTAGTATGGGAGGCAGCGCGACCGACTTTTCTTAGGCCCGACCAAATGCCACCTGAGCAACCTGACGGAGCGGCGCAAATTATGGTATCATTTAGGTAAATTCCCTCATCCTCGCCATTCATCCGGATTCATCCCAAATGCAAACTCCGTCGAAAGCTACTTGGCTGACAAGGTCGGCTGTCATCGTCAGTGATGTCGATGGTGTCCACCGTATGTACTCACAGCTGACACAAAGATTTCAGTGGAATGTTACCGACACCACCAAATCACTCGAGCAAGCCATCGAGCTGGTGCAAACTGGTGGAGCAAATCTCATCATTATCGATGATTCAGTAACGTCACCGAGCGGCTTCCACGCGCGCGCATTACTCAACAACACCGCAGCACTTTGCACACCGATACTTGCTCTTCTGTTACCGCAAAGAAGCAATGAGTCACTGTTATTAAACAAGTGCGGATTTGAAGTTGCTACGAAGCCAGTCACTCCCGCCGCTTTTCTTCCACCATTTGGTGAATTACTTCAGCGTTGGGAAAAACCAAGTTTCGCCACACTGAGACGACTTGGTTATCTCCTAAACCGAGTCACACACGACCAGTTGTTAGGAGCCCTTTTCAAGCTGATGGAGCAAGAGCCCATTCACTCGCTCTGTGTCCAAATACTAGCACTTGAACTTCGTCGCATCGGCAACTTTAAAGATGCAGAGCAAGCTCTGCTAAGCTCGATAAAAAAGGACCCGAAACAAGACGGTCGTTTTCTGAGTTTGGTCGATCTCTACCTGCACGCAGCTATGCCAAAACTGGCGCACCAACTCCTCACGACGCTCAAGAACACCAACGGCATTTCGCGGTTAATCGCACCTGATTATGTTCAATCAGCACTGATGATTGGCCAACTAAATACGGCCCTGGAATGCCTGGGTCAGCTAGCCAAGGGCGCTAACCCTGATCCCACTAGTATAGATTTCTATGCACGCCTACTTTTCTCAGCAGGCCGCGATGATGAGGCCGAACAGCTGCTCGCTCAAAGCGGGCGTTCGTTTAAAAAATTCCAACAAAAGTGGTTGAATGCTGACTCAAGCGGTCTTCCCGCCGCCGGCTAGCAGAAAAGGTGAACTATGACGACTTTCAATCAATTCTGGCAGGTCGAACGCAGTGTCTTCTTACAAGCAGTGGACACCAATAAAATTTTTCTCCCGCAATCATTGCAGATCGATCTTGATCGGCTACTTCTGCTGTCGCAGCAACCACAAACAGTGGCTTTTGTTATTGGCCCCAAGGGCACCGGCAAGAGCACCTATTTAAAATGGTTGAATGCACAATTCCCAGTGGCTCAATACGACACACTTTTAACCACGATGATCTCGCCTGAACCTCAAGCAGGATGGTTAGCGCGTCGACTCAGTGAATTTTTTGGCACAAGAGGAAAACCCAGTGACAATGAGCATCTACTTGGTGACGTGGTGTCGAGGCTAGACGAGCTTATTGAGGAAAAAAGACGCCTAGTGGTATTTGTTGACGCAGCTCATATGGCTGAGTCGGCTGAGGCCTGGCAAGAACTGGCAAGCCTCATGAGCTTGCAAGCACTCGCTGAGCCATGTATCTCATTTGTACTTTGCGGTGAACCTCGCTTGCTGCAGTTATTCACGTCGTCTGAGAGCTTGACGACTCATATTTCGTTCGCCCTTGAAGTTCCAACCCTATCAGAGGCCGAAACTGGAGCTTACATCCACTACAGACTTGAGCTTGCTAATATTACAGCAGAACTACCGAGTGATGCTTTGCGAACCTTGTTTGACGAATCTCGAGGGGTCATTGCTCGCATCAATATGCTTGCTGAAAACTGCTTAATCGAATGTAGCTTAAGAGAATCGCGAGTCATCACTCGAGATATCGTCGCAGCAGCAAAACGCTATATAGCTGGTAAACCACCTCACGTCTCAAGTGCCACCGGACTAGGTATGCCGCTGACTGCCTTATATAAACCTTCAACCCCGCCCCCTCCTGTGCAAAACGTTGAGGCTCCGCCACCACCACCAACAACAAATGCCGCCGATTCGCGTGAAAAAGATTTTCCTGGCATACGACTTGCTTCATTATTCAAGTCCGACGGTAGTCGTAAACGCTGAATTACTCAGAACGCCACCAGACTGAACAGACCACCTACGAATGATCCAAGGCTTAAGAAAATTAGTCATCATCCTGACCATTGCGGGACTTGTGGCTTTCTTTGCCAATTTATTGGTGGACAATCCATATACCCATCGACTGGTTCGCTTAATCATCAACGAGCAAGTCGCCAAAAACACCAATCTCACGGTAAATTTTCAGGCCCTCAAGGTAGCCTTATTCCCAGCTGGGATTGACATCTATGGTCTTAAAGTTGCCGCTGCAGAGGCGCCAGATCAGCCAATGGCGACCGTTTCACAATTAAGAGCGCGGCTGTCGATTTGGAGCCTAATCCTCGGCGAGCTTCGCTTATCCAATGTCGAATTAAACGATCCGACATTCATTTGGCCACCTCCGGCAGCTCTGACATCTCTAATCAAAGCTGATCCTAATGCAAAGAAACAGAAAAGTTCAAAAGATGTAGATCAGCAAAGGTGGCCTCCAGATTTTGACCTTCCGATCAATAGGGTTGCACTCATTAATGCCAAGTTGTATTTGGAGCAGCCTTTATTCTCTCCTCCGGCTACCCCTAGCTATATGACTCTTGCGGTTGGCGCCTTAGACGCTGTCTGGGAATATCGGTCATGGCGCAAGATGTTGCTGGATTTCGACGTCAAGGCCATTGATCTCTCAATTGGCGCTACTTCGATGCTCGAGTCTACCAAAGTGGCCGGTCACTTAGCGCTCAACGATAAGTTACTGACGCTAACCGACCTCGTTATTCACGGCGAGCGCCTCAATTTTGCAGGTGAGGGCAACGGTGAAATTAAAACCAGTGCGGATCGCAAGCAGCTACTGCATGGAATCCAGTTCTATCTAAACAATAAGGGCACTGCCGATATGTCTCTACTCGGATCTTATCTAGAGATCCCCGACACTCACGGCAGAGTTGACGGTGACTTCCGCATCGATCTTGACATCCCGTTAACCGACCAAGGTTCTACCCGATTTAAAGTCACAGGCAATGGTAAATCATCCGATGCAAGATTATATGGATTTAGGTTACTTGACTCCAAAACAAATTTTGTCATCGATGAAAATGCTGTCCGATTACCTGAAATTGACATCATCGTTGATAAGAAGACGGTTGCAAAGGGTGGCGGAGAAATAAGGCTTAATCATGATCTAGACTTAGACTTCAAAATTAACGCTGAAAAGTTGCATCTAGTGGATCTACTCGAAGCGTTAAATGTTGACAGCCGTCTAGTGGATTTAGCTATCACTGGCAAGGACATTCGAATTAAAGGTAAGGGCGACCCTTTCGCTCTCACTGCAACGGCAAATATTAATGCATCTGAAATTATTGTTCCTAGCATTCCGCTTGAACTAAAAAAGTTTCCGCACTCACCGTCATGTCAGGTCGATCTGCAGCTTTTGGTTACTTCTGATCAGTTGGACTTAACTGGGACAAGAGCAGCATGCGTCGAGGAAAATAAAAAAATCGACATTAACACAAGCAAACCACTGGCCCCAGCTCATGCCAATGTGCAGGTCGCCGGTGGACTTAAATTTGCTGGCAAAGGCAAGACTGACATTAGGATTAATTCTACAGATGTCGATTTAAGGATTGCCGAGTATTTCGCTCAGCAGCCCATGACGGGTAGCGGAAGTCTCGAAGCACGGCTTTCGGGACCTTTTGATAAAATAGTGCTCGATGCCAGACTCAATCAAGACCACGTCTCAATCGCTCAGATCCCATTTGGAAACGTGTCCGCGTCAATCAAGTACGTGGATGATATCCTCAGCTGGCAAGATATCGAAGCTTACCCTGATGAGGGTGGTACCATCGATATCAGAAGCGGAAGCCTAGATATCTCAACACCAGAATTAATGCTCGATACTACCTTCGAAATCAGCGACCTTTCCCGCGATGTCGTCAGAGCCATCGCCACGGCAATAGATCCTGTGAATGACTTTAGCGCTGAGATCAGGAATTTGACTGGCAATTATAAAGGACCAATCCTGCAACTTCTTGCGGGTGAGGCCAAACTAAATTTGACGGCAAAAGATGCGCGTTTAAATGGCGAAACCTTACTTACCTTGTTAGATACAAACCTCATCGCCGACAAAAAAGGATGGCACTCTCAGAATTTAGTCCTAAACCTACATAGCCTGAGTCTAACTGGTAAAGTGAATCACCAGCGGTCAAGCCCGTTCAATTTGGCATATGCTGAAAATTCTAAACATCCGCTGTACGCTTTGGGCCTTAATCCGGAAGATAAAATCTCAATAAATCTAAGGACAATTTCGCAAAAGGGTCCGCTACCAACCACAAGTACCGGTGACGAAGCTGAAACTGACCATTTAAGTCGTCTTCCTTTTGCCGGTGAACATTTGCGGCCGCTCGGCATCAAAGGGCAGATTGTTGGCCAAGCCGAATACTCTGGTACCCTCGAGTCTATACAGGGTAGCTTCACGGCTTCAATTGAACGACCGGCCGTCTTTGGTACCAATATGACAGCTGTTAATTTGCGGGGTTTTACCCGAGGTGGTCATGTCGACTTAGTCGTTAATCAAGCTGGGAACTCTCTTGATGGGCGTCTCTCATTCGACATTTTTAAACCTGGCTACCCTTTTGAGTGGTATTTGAGCTGCCATCGCTACGATTTGCGAGTGCTGGCATCGACTGTGTTACCAGACGATCCTCGCAACTACCTTTACTTCACCGGAGACTGGCAACTAAAAGGTCAATTTAGTGATTTCTGGCACTCGATCGGCGATCTCACCATCAATGATTTAAGAGGCAACTACGTTAATGACATAGCCTCTCAAACACATACCATTCAAGTACGACAAGATCAGCCAGTGAAAATGCTCTTTACCAAAAAGGGTTGGTTTTTTGAGAATAAAAAGGACCTCTTCCTTAGCGGTAAATATATGCAAGTTAAAATCACTACCAAAGAGAGCCGCCCTCCTGAGCGCCTAGGACTACTCTTTGAAAGTGTGGTTGATGCTGGAATCATCAAGGAATTCATCCAAGATGTTGATACTGCGGAAGGGAAAGTAAACATCATAGGCTCTCTACTCGGTTCGACCTCCGATCCTCGCCCAGTTATTGAAGTTAGCGACCTCCAGGCTAATGAACTGACAGCAGCAACTTGGCGCCCCCTATCGGTAGGCATTGCCGAGATAAGGCCGGCATTCCGTAATGTGAAGCTGAAGGCGGCTTATAAGGACGGGCGCATCATTATCGATCGACTCGCTGCAGATAAGGGAACCGGTACCGTCGCAGCAACAGGTAGTATTAACCTCGGCAAGACCAGCAATACAGAATCGCATCTCGATATCAATCTGCGAGACGCCACAGTAGTATACCCGGTAGCATTCATCAAAAACTTTGAATCACAGCTGAGCGGAAATCTTGTGGTTTCCGGTCAGGGCCTCCCCTACAAGCTGGCTGGCGACATCGTCATTAATAGAGCCAGATCAACGCGAGAAGTAGATATCCGTAACGAAATCGTAAACGCATTACGGCAGAAATCAATTGGGTCGTCCTCAATAGATCAAAAGCCTCTGCTAACCTTAGATCTCAACGTGTCAGCAAATCAGAGCATAAACATCCACAATCGCAATCTCCAAGTGCAGATGTCGACAGACTTACGCATCAAAGGTACTGAGAAAAACCCAGTGCTTTCAGGTCAGCTAGAAGTTGACAAAGGTAAATTTACCTACAAACAGGACTTCAAGATTACTCGCGGTCTAGTGATCTTTGACGACCCAATCAAGGCAGACCCAAGTCTCGATATCTTGGCCGTGAGTGACGTTGATATCTACCGTGTGTATTTGGGCATAAGTGGTAGAGCATCTAACCCAACGGTTGAATTCTCTGTGGATCCTCCAACTCGCGAAAATGGCAATGCAATCAGTAAGCTTGAGATATTAGTCTTGCTTTCTAGGGGTAAGCTACCTCAAGAAAGTCAGTCCATGGGTCAACAGACCCAGAGCGCCGCTACGAGTGAAGCGGCCAATATTTTGCTCGGTCAGTTTGAAGAACCAGTGGAAAAGCTACTAGATGTCTCTGGGCAAAGTGTAGTCCGCAACGTCTACATAGACACTCACCCGGCAACTGACGGTAGCCCGGTGCCACGATTAAACCTGCCGTTTGACCTTGGCGAAAATATCGATCTTGTACTCAGGACCGATCAAGCTACCAGCCAGGTCTCAGTTGAATACAACGTTAATGACAATATTTACGTATCGGGTGTTCACGAGGTTCTGCGCAACAAAGACGCCTTACCTACACAAAATACCCCTGGCAATATCGAAGGTGACTCGCGGGTGAACTTAAAGTTCCGCTTCTCTTTTGAGTAACTCACTCAAGCCCATACATAATCAGTGAGTTTTTTGCCAATAGTCGCACGTCGGCATCGCTATCATTTTTTGCAGCATCACGAACGGTCTCCTGCGCCTTCAGGGAATCTTTCAGGTACCTAGCAAGATCTTGAACTATCGCCATCCGCACTACTGGCACCTTGTCACTCCGATATCTGTCGATCAGTGGAGCAATGGATGATACAGACGGTGGCATCTGAATGAGTGACTGCAGAGCGCTACGCCTGACGGCTACTGTTGGATCCGCAGCTAATTCAAGGACCGCCGTCCTTGCGCCATCTGAATGCAAATTGCGCAAAGCCTTAGCTGCCGCTTCACGCCGGCCGTCATCATTTGACTTGATCCATGGCGCCAAATCTTGCAGGAGAGACTCATTACCGACATTGCCCAATACGGCCAACGCTGCTGACTGAGTCGAAAAATCAGCTGACTGACGAAACTTATCAGTGAATTGTTGAGCTATAGCCACAGATCTACCTTGATCAGAGTCTCTAAGCCTATAGGCCACAGTACCAAGTCCCAACTCAGCCATGTCGCGGACCACAGGCTGAGATGATTCCGTCAAATTCCGCAGCGCCTTTTCAACCTCTAGACCTGGATGCTCCGGCTGAGTCAGCAGATTTAAAAGATCGGCAGCAAATGTGGGATCCGACTGACGCGCCATCACTTCTTTAACTAGCTGAGTTTGACACTGGTCGCACCCTACATAAGCTAAGGCACTTAGCACTTGATGTAGCCACGGGTCATCTGCCCTGCGTCCAACTAAAGTATGCAGTAGTGATTGATGATCCGTCTCATGTTGCCGCACGTAACCAACGAGTTTGTCGTAGAATTCGCGTTCAAGCAGATCCTTGTTCCTGGCATCACTCTGCCTGAGCATATCAAATGATCGCTGCAGTTCAGTGATATCAATCTCGCCAAAGCGCTCTTTGGCTGCAACCCTCAGTCGCATATTTTCTGCGCCTGTAGCCAGACTTGTTGATGATCCACCTGCGTCTGATGAAGTGCCTAGACCATTTGCGCCAATGCTCGGTCTCGGGGTATTAAGTTCCTCACGCTCAAAATTGATCTTGAACTTAGTGCTCGCAAACGATTGGATCTCACTGCCATCAAACTGCAAGTTAATCCTAGCATCTTCGCTGCCGTCGACATTTATTGGCAGGCCGCTATTTACATCAACCAAAGATGTACTGTCGCCTGTCAGCGTCCCTTTCAGTGGCGGGGATGACATCCCTTCGCCCATTGGGAATAGAGCGCCATATCCAGACTTCACTTTGTGTACCAAGCGTCCGGACTCCGAGCTCTGCTTGAGCTCATAATTGGCTCGGTATTTACCAGTTCCGTCCCGTTCCTCACACTCCCATGATTCTAATGAAGCCTTCACTGGCAGACAGACTTGGAAAGCAGCAGCCACTTGCTTAAGTAATTGGATGGCAAAGCGGTCTCCCATGACATTGTCAGTCGTCACAGTGATCAAGCCACGTTCGTTAATCTGTAGAGGAATCCCCTGCTTTAATGACTCAAGCGTTGCCAAGTCACCAGCAAACTCACCAGTATCGCTAGCTTCCTTTAAACTTAAAGTCGGAGTCAGTGCAAATCTCAACCTGACGACACCAACGCCGGCACCTAGTTCCTTCTCGAGTGCAATTCTGCCGCTTAAGCGAATCACGATATCAGGTTGCTGAGTCTTAGGGTCACCCCCAGCTTCGGCCTTGATCATCGAGGCCTTGCTCTCCAGATCAAGCTGATAATATCGCGTCATGCGATCGTCAAAGCTAACACCCGACTTTCGCTCACCAGACCATGGCCTCAACCAGTTAGCCAAAGCCACGGCGGCAATAACAACTGTCATAACCAGGACTATTAGGCGGCTCTTCGTGGTCAAGTGTGCCTCCATCGCGAAGCACACTTGACTAATATGGGCCTACTTGAGTCAAGTCTCTTCGTTAAAACAGCGTTCTTTAGCGTCCATGATCAGGAGATCGTATCCCGTTCCCGTCCAAGAAACAAAGTTAAAGTCTCCACGCCATCCAGTCGGTAAATGACCAATTTTAGCTCCAGGCTTGCCGACTTCAGCAAAGGCTCCGAGGCTACCACCAAGCAAATTGTTCAAACGGAAGCTGAGATCACCACCGTAGCATAGATTTTGTTTACCATCTTTACCAGATTTCATTTGCGCCGTAGTGACACCAGCCAGAATACCGCTAGCGACGGACAAACTACCGCCCACCCCTGCCCGGGCAATCATGATGTCAGCACTTCCCTCTAGTCCCACGGTAGTCCCCACGGTCGGATTGATCCCAGCGGTCAGAGAGGTCGTCCTGGCCGTCACAGTTAGAGGCACCGTCCCGGTTACTCTAAAGGACCAACTCACACTAAAAGGCACCGGACCAACGGCGAATCGCAGTTTGCCAGGTAAATTGTGATTAGCAGTAAACAGATTCTTTGAAATGGATAGCCCAGGACCGCTTAAGTTGTGACGCATCACTTCTTGACCAAAAATCATCACGGCCGAGTCGAAACCAGGGCTGTCGCTATCTGATTTGGCATCCAACCGCGTAAACACAAGAGATCTTTGCACGCCGAAGGCTTTGCCACTGATATCTACTGATGAATGAATCGCAAGGCCAGCACTACCTTTGGCAAAGAAAAAGCCTGTCGCCGAGGCAGCAAATTGATCGCTACCGATGAGGTAGTTCTTCGCCCCGCCACGCCAGCCGTCTTCAGGACTAAAGTTGAGGTTCAGTCCTTTGCCGTAGTTCATTGATGAACGCTCGGCGTTATCTTTTTGCTTCAGTACTATATGACCGAGGTCAACTTTAGGCTCAGCGGCATCGACTCGCTTCATTTCATCCGACGAGGCATCATTCTCGATGATGTCCTCGAGATTGGTGCCTTGCTCGGCAAGCATGGCACCAAGGTCACTGAGTTGTTTACGCGCTACCTCATTTTCGAGGAGTTTACACTCGCCACCTATAGCCACTGCGACAAAGCCCTTCTTTTCTGCAGCCGCCGAGTCACAGCTGCCCGGCAATTTAGCGATGACCTTATCTGTCATATCGTCGGACCACTTAAAGGGCTGACCTTTGGGTTTGATGTAGTCTTTGACGTCAATCTTCACGTCACTGCTGCCGATACTTTCCCCAGGCCCCACTTTAGCTTGAGTATCAAGCGTCGAGGCTATGCCTCCCGGTGCCTTCTCTTTTATTTCTGAGGCGGTGCGACTCTTACATCCGATCGCAGCGACGCCTAAAACCGCGAACACCCAAAATGGCCTATCACTTAGGATCTTTACCATTGCACAACCCACTTCCGAATACGTCAATAAAAAGCCAGCCGGATCTCAAAAACCGCATCTGCTTATCGGCATTTTCGGCGAAAAACTTTAGTGAAAAATGCAAGTAATTGATTCAGTACGCCACTAGCACATAGGCAGCGTCATCGATGAGCCCAGCGGCCGACAAAGCCTTAAGCCTACTTGCCATGTTTGCCGCCAGTTCCTCAGGGGACTGCGCACTTAGCATCGCGCGACGAATCTCCAATCGCGTCAGCCGATTTTTCGCTTCTAAGGGCGGTCTAACTAGCCCATTGGTATGGACAAACAGGATGTCCCCTGGAGTTGCTTCAAACTTAAAAATGTTCTTTTTTATATCGATGTCGTCGAAGCCAAGTGGCATCGCGCTCCCAAGCAGCGCCATGATGCGATCGCCGCGTTTTAAATAGGCTGGAAAATTCGAGGCATTAAAATAGAAGCCAGCACCATTCTGTGGATCCAACACCACGATCTTGAACATGAACAGCGCATTATCGCCCGACTGCCTTGCCCGCGCCACCAAGCTATTGATCGACGTGACGACCACTTCTAAGCGGCTATCCGCAGCCTGAGCAGGGACCAGGGCCACAGCTTGTACTGCAGCATCGACAGCATTGATAAGCGCAAGAGATTCTGCGACCGTTGTTGGGCCGCGAGTGAAGTTATCGCCAACGCCAAAATAATAGAGATTGTTTTTGCGGTCATAACTTGTGAATACGACATCGCCACAAAGCTCAGATGTTTGTATGTAATTCGGGGCAATGAACAGACCGGGGGCCTTTTCATGCGGCTTTTCATTCAACTCTCGACTAACAGCTAATAGCGCTTCCGCGGCCGATCTTCGTCTTAGTTCGTCGACATAGTTATTGACACGATTCGTCAGACTGTCCTTCGCCTGCGGACTTGCGCCCATTTCGGGCGAGAGTAGATGAATCAGGTCACGCAGATAAAAATTTGGCGACTTTTCTCTTTGTTGGCTGGAAATCAGCCTAATGTTTAGGTGCTCTGAGAGAGGTGATTTTTGATCATTGCCATTCATCTTGCCGACGACTCGTTTCTTTTCACGGTCAATCTTTAGATGGGAGTATTGCGTGTCTAGTTGGTTCAGTTTTAGCCCTGAGCCCCATTGAGCAAAGAGAGCGCGTGCCTCTTTCATTTGACGACGACCTAAGTCCTGGTCACCCTCACTTAGGCTAAAGATCGAGAGACGCTCCTGGATGACAGCAAGCGGTAAAAGACAGCCTGCCTCTCTTGCCTTCAGTCTAGACAGCCTTAATCGACTATAGGCAATGCGTGTCATCCCCCAGCTTGCCGCCAACTCTCCCCAAATCAGGTGCTTGGCCCAGCCGTAGGCGCTACGATTTGAAACTAGATTGATAAACATCAGAGCGATGTCATATAGCAACTTCATCCAATGCCGCCAATTCACACTAGAACGACTTGTTGCCTCGCATATGCAGGCATGGATGATTAAGATCGCAATCACTGGAGGCATGGTAGCCAACCAGTTGCTCCCTTGAGTATTGGATTTAAGGATGGCCCTAGTCTTTGCTACCGATGTGTAGTCACGCAAAATTACCGCAACGGCTGCCGATAATGCTAATTTGAACCCTGCGGGCAAAGCTCCGTTAAAGGGGATGCCTTGCAGCAGTTCAGGCTTGCCTGAGCCAGGCTCAGCCAAATTATTTGGCTTCGTGAGGGGCTCAAGCCTCGCGATTGCTGAGGCTAGACCAAATTCAGTGATATGCATGCTGCCCGCTACTTGAGGAGCGTCGCTATTTTTTAGGTGAATCAGGCAATGGGCAGTCGCTCCGAGGGTCTCAGTTGCGAACAGATTGGCTGCAAGCTCATATTCACCCCCTAATTGGGAGAGTGCGAATTCAAGATGATTACGGATACCGTATTTTAGGTGATCAATACGCCGTGTCGTTAATCGACGAGGAAAGGTCCACGGCAACAGGAAGCACATCCATTCACTGATGATGGGCTGCTGCCAAGTGCGAAAGCGATGATCCGAAAGCAGGCGTGTAGCCTGCTGAACGGCACGTCGCAAAGCTGGCACCGCTAGAAATACACCCCCAATTTGGAAGAAACCCCAGAATGCCACAGCTCGGCTGGTGAACGCATGGATACCGTGCCGCAACACTAAATTGATTTGCGCCATGGCGAGGTTTTTGGCCAGGTTTTGATCCTGGAACATCGCTAGTTTTAAGGCTTCATCTAGCAGCTTGGCCGCTTGCAATACGTCTTTGTCCTGACAAAGATCCTTACGGCGAAGTCGGTGGAGCCAAATAGGATAAGTGAGCCTAAAGAACATATTTCGGCCAAATGCTTCAAGCGGAGATTGTTGGGCATAGACATGAATGCCCAAGGCTCCTAAGGACTCTAACAGGTCCGGGAGCGTAGGATCGTCTGCGTTAGGACTTTGCGACGGATCGTTCGCATTGACACTGTCCGTCGCACCATAGCTTTTGGCGCCGGATGAGTTTGGCATCCACGAGATCCTGAATTAGGTGGGTATATCCAATATTTTAGCACTTTTGCCTCTAACAACTAGACGGCAAATAATACCGGCTAAAAGCCTGCCTACCGAGAAGCTCAGCAGAATTGATACTTTTTTATGGTTTTACCAAGTGGTGATCTTGTTCACAGGCATGAGATAAATAGGTATTGTTAAATACTGATGTTTCCGAGCAGCGGCGAAAGGTAACTAGCGGTGCGCGTATACTTAATCCTCGTCGCATGGCTAATCTTAACATTGGTCGAGTCACGCCCTTTACAGGCTGCAACTTGGCGGGTCGATCCTAACGTTCTGCCGCAGTTGACAAGTGAGCGACTGGCTGAACGTCATCCCCTGATCAACAATGCAAATGACCTTGAAGCACTACTGGTCGATATTGGGCGACGAACCCCAATGCTCCAAGTGGAAGCTACCTTTGATCAAGGGATCTGGATTATTAGTGGTAAACCCGCGACGCTCATTGCCGATTTGACGATTCATGTGACGGCAAGAATGATTTCGCAGCAGGTTTATGCCGCCATCCAGGGCTACATTGGTCAGGTTGATTCCCCTGAGTCACGTCAAAAAATAGTTGATATCGTCCAACGATTTCTTGTGCGCCATGGTTATCCTTGGTCGACGACAACCCTAAGCACCAAGACCACAACCGACGGCACCATCTACGATATCCATATTGACGAAGGCATCCCCTGCATCATCGACCGCGTCAATTTCAACTTCACGCTGCCAAGAGGCATCAAGCCAGATTTGCGATCGGGCGATGCTTGTGACGTAGAACTCATTGAAACCACCGTTGGTGACCTCGAAACTCAGCTGAGAGATCTAGGCTACAGCCAGGCTCGCTTACAACCAGCTGCGATAGTTCTGCACGCAGCAGCCGCCACGGCAACAGTCACCATAGAAGGAGATTTGGGCCGACGCATTCGCTATCAGATCATAGACGACTCGCGGCGTTTCTTTCTAGACGAGCTCTTTGAGGACGAAGAACTCACCAATATCGATCCCAATATCGTAAGCCCCGATGCCATGACTGCGGAACTCATACGGCGTTATCGTAACCAAGGCTATCTCGACGTTGAGGTTAAGGGCCCGAACACCTTGAAGGAGGACGAGGGGTCTATCACGTATGTTTATCACGTCTCGCCCGGAAGGCAGTATTTGCTGAAAAGTGTCCAGTTCGAGGGCGTCAATCTTTTCAATCAGAAGCAAACTTTAGAAATCATGGGAGTTGATCGCTTATGGCAAACCTCCCAACCGTATAATTATGAAGAAATTCAGCAAGGCATTGCTGCGCTCAAATACAAATATCAACAAGAGGGCTATTGGGATGTAGACGTCCATGACCCAGGTACTGGGCAACGCGATCGCGAGACCGGCACCGTCAGGCTAACGATTTCTGTGTCCGAAGGTTTGATCCGTGTTCTCAATGATGTTTTTATGAGCGGCAATAAATCAGTGTCAGATGCAGAGATTCGCGAGCTGATTCACATAAAGCGTGACGAGCCGATTGATCGTTCAAAATTGCTGGATTTCCAACAAAAGCTTCGCACTATCTATGTCAATAAAGGTTATCTGTATAGCGATGTGCAGATCGAACTCAAAGTAAATGAGACTAAAAAAGTCCAAAAATTGGACCTTTATATTCGCATTATCGAGGGTCAAAGAGTCAAATTCGGTGACATCAACATCGTCGGGCTGACACGAACCCACGAAAAAGTGGTACGCCGGGAAATCCTGTTTCATCCAGGTGACTGGTACGATCCAGAGTTGATTGCCAATACTCGACAGGTACTCAATCGACTCGGCATTTTTCGTTCTGTTCAAATTGTACCGACTGATCGCAACGCAATTGCCGAGAAAGAGGCTGAGCTCGATATCAACATCGATATCAGAGAAGGTCGTCCTGGGACCGTGAACTATGGTCCAGGTTGGAGCCTTATCCGAGGGTGGAACTACGAGGCAGAAGCCTCATACAACAATATCGGAGGAGTGGCTCGGCAGGCTTCGATCCGAGGATCGATCAGCCAGGAGCGCAATCAGTATGCCATCGGCCGTAAGACGCTTTTTGGTAGGAAGATCGGTGTGGGTTATACCGAGCCCTTCATTTGGGATGTGCCAATAGACGGTATTATTAGAGCCAAGCAGGAAGCTTTTTGGAACGGTGAATTGTGGACGCTAAGTTACGGCGGCGAATTAGAGTTAAAGCATCGTTTTCGCCAACTCTTACCCAACAGCTTTGTATCAGTGTTTTATGGACAGAAGGTTGCTAACACCGAAGGTTCACAGTTTCAGTTGGCCACGCTCGTTGCTCCTGACGAACACGTGGGATCGGTCGGTTTCAGATTTAACATTGACCGCCGTGACAACCTCAGGTTTCCAACCGGAGGCTATGTCAGTAACGCCGAAATCTCGTGGGCTAGGTATGAATTAAATGGCAACGTGCGCTACTTTAAGTGGGATCTCGGTTTAGGTAAGTATTTTGATGTCGGTAAGGATACCGTGTTTGCCCTCGGCACCTATGCCACTGGCTACGAGGACATCCAACGCAAGGGCCAAAAGCGTGGCATTTTGCCACAGCAAGAGCGGCTGTCCTCCGGTGACGATGCCGTTCGCGGATTCCCAATCGCCAGCCTCGGACCGCTCGTAAGGGCTCCAGTATTCTCTGATGATGGATCCACCTGCAAAGTATCGTATACAACGAACGCACTATTTGGCACCAACCGCCTCTCAATCAAGACGGAGCTACGTCATAAGTTTAGTGATGCCTGGGCGGCCACGGGGTTCGTGGACAATGGCAATGTGTTCTTATCACGGGAACAGATGATCCGATTCCAAGAAGAATATAGCGGCCCCGTCACTGATCCCTACCTGGCTAAACATCCGAACTGTCAAAACAACGCACCCGCGGCGGTGCGCACCGTTGAGGACAATTTTGCTTACGATTTCGGTGATGTCTTAAGGCATCCAGGTTATATTTGGACACGAAACTACTACTCTTACGGTGGATCACTAGACTTTCTCACCGCCCTTGGTGCTATCAACATTACCTACGGCCTTCCCTGGCGGGAGCCCAAAACCCAGGCCTGCCGTGATGATCC
>OMIY01000315.1 GCA_900299215.1 bacterium
ACGAGCTGCACATATTCGCGGTTGGCGAACGAGCGCTCTTTGTTGCCGATCGTGTCCGATGCGGCCTGGGTTGCTAGTTCCCTCAGGCGCACGAGGATATTGGATACCTCGTTGAAGCTGCCCTCAGCCACCTGCACGAGCGACACGCCGTCATTAGCGTTGCGCTTGGCCTGGTCAAGGCTGCGGATGCTGGCTTTCATGCCCTCAGAGATCGCCAACCCTGCCGCGTCATCGGCGGCTTTGTTGATTCGGTACCCGCTAGACAACTTAGTGATGTTGTCTTCGAGGGCGGAGGTCGACTGACTCAAGGTGCGTTGCGCATTGAGTGACGCCACGTTTGTTCTGATTCTAAGACCCATAACTAATGCTCCTTATGAACAACTAACCGACTACCATCACGACCTCCATCGACAATTAAAATGATTACATTAGCTTTAAAATTAAAAAATATTTTATGACGTCGAGAGAAGACGTCGATGACACTCATCAATTTTAAAGAAGTTTATTTTTGGCAAACTGGGCAAAAAAACGTGGAACGCCCGCCTTGCTTGATTTGGCGGATGGTTGACGCGCATTTTTTGCAGGCCTCACCAACCCGATCGTAGACATTTAGTGCAACTACAAAATATCCGGGATTTCCGTCTGGAGTCTTGAAGTCACGGAACGTCGTGCCGCCAGCAGCGATTGCATCGCTTAAAGTATCTTTAATAGAATTTGAAAGTATTTTATACTTTTCATGACTGACTAATCCGGCCTTACGCCTTGGATTAATACCTGCACGGAAAAGGGCTTCGCTGGCATAGATATTACCAACACCGACAACGGTGTGAGCGTCCATAATAAAGTTTTTAATGGGGGCTTTACGACCGCGACTCAGATTATAGAGATGATCACCGAGGCCATCGCAGTCCAAGGGTTCAGGTCCCAAATCAACAAAAAGCTCGTGTTCCCGCAGCTGATCCAGTGGCATAGCCTCGATCCGACCAAATCGACGTGGATCGACAAAATGCAAGTAGGTCGCCTTCCCACGTGGCTTTCTTACCGTAAAGACTGCATGAGTGTGGGGAAGGCGTGGCTCCGCCGCGTCGAATTCAAGGATCTTTCCGGTCATCCCAAGGTGGAACACTCCGTAGCCCTTGCGTGACTTTATAAGCATGTACTTAGAACGACGCGTAACCGATTCGATCACTTCGCCCTCGAGCAGAGAGCGAAAAGTCTCGATGGGAATCGGCGTGCGCAAATCTGGGCGCAAAAAAGACGCGGCCTCTAGGCGGCTCCCTTCGAGCACAACCCGGATGGCGCGCGTTAGTGATTCGACCTCTGGTAGCTCCGGCATAAAGTGGTCCACTTAATTGTTGGTGGCCAGATGTAACCAGGAGCATTTACAGAATCTACGCGTGCTTTTGAACGGAAGTTTCAATGCTTAGTGTCAACTAATCAGAATTTTTACGATATCTACCACTTATCAACAATTAAGTGGATCAGTTTAAGGAAGCGGCACGACCTTCAGCACGATGCGTCGATTGGCCTCAACGTGTCCTGGAGCGAAGGTCGGATCCAGTGGCTCTCCGTCACCGTAGCCGACTGCGACCACACGTTTGTCGTCAAAGCCGAGCTCGTGCAGCAGGATCTGCCGCACAGCCATGGCGCGCTGATAGGACTCAATCTGACTGATATTCGATGGGCCGTCGCGATCTGTATGGCCCTCGACCATCAGGAGCGAAAGGCGAGCGGCGGCGAATGCTTTGGCGGCCTCTTTCAGCTGCTTGATGCCTTCGGTTGTCAGCTCAAATGATGTGGGATTTGCCTTGGGATCGGCGAACAGCTCGGTATATGGCAGCGTCAACGTTGGTGTCATCTGCTGGCGACGCGTGAAGTTAAAGCTCTGAATCACCGCTAAATCACCCACCATCATGCTCGGAAACTTAGGAAACAGCGCTTTGGCCAGGCCCGAGCCCTTGCCGTCAACCTCGGCGATGATAGCGCCCTCTTGAACCTCCACGACGCGTAGGTGCCCGGTCTCCACCCAGATGGGATGGGCCGTAACCGAGAGGCGGTAGGTTCTAAACTGGGTTCCGACAACGATGCCGCTGTCCTTACCAGCGCCAATCACTACCAACGCTGGATCGGCTTCGGTCGTGATAAAACGTTCGACGGTGTAGATTCTTGGTTTAGCTTCAGCGTTTAGTTCCGCCCATGTAGGGCTCAGTGGGCCTGCTGACAGGGCAGAGGCACTCGCAATCCAAAGAACGAACGCTACGACCATGGAACGCATTGGCTAGCCCTCGATTTAAACACTTTGAACACCCTGATGACACAGTCTTATGAGAGAATTATGTCACGATCAGCACCGCGAGGAAATCCATGCAGCCTGCGCTTGAACGTTTACTCAGTGGAACAAGGCTCACCGTCGATGAGAACCAGGCAATTTTTGCCGGGATGTTGGACGGCAGCCTAAGTGAAGTAGAAGTTGCAGCGACTTTAGCCGCGTGGCGCCTCCTAGGTGAGGAGGGTGGTGAGCTTGCGGCAGGAGCCCAGGAGATGAGAAAGCATGCCGTCAAATTGGATCTCCCAGATTCCGTGAGACCTCTCATCGACAACTGCGGCACTGGTGGTGACGGTAGCAACAGCTTCAACCTCTCGACCGCGGCGGCTATTGTCGCAGCCTCTGCGG
>OMIY01000316.1 GCA_900299215.1 bacterium
AAAGGCTTGATCGCAGCCTGATTTGGATCGACTTCATAAAATGGTTGGCTTCCAGTAAAAAATCCTGGCTTACCTGCGCTAACCACAATGTACTCAAAATATCGCTGCCAGCTTGGATAGTCTTCTAGTTGACCGTCCAAGATGAAGCTCATTAGCGAGTTGGTATAATCCCAACTTGAATTCGTTAGCAAGAAGAGAGACTTTCCAGCCTCGATTTGCTGACGCAAAGTAAGTGCCAGATACTTATCGCGACGAACGAACTTTTCCGGTGTAGCGAGTACGTGAGATTTGATCGATCCATCGGCATGACTTTGGTCGATGAATCGTCTTAGATCGCTATAGACTTCTCGGTAGCTCTTATCGATTTTGCCGGGATTTCGACTCATGTAGTCGACGATCTCAGCAAAAAGCTGCACTTCACTCAAGGCAAAGAAAGTATCCATCGAAAGTAGCGTTCCAGCTTTAAAACTTTCAATGTTGTAAACGCTACGGCGTACCTCTTTAGGAAGTCTTGTGTGACCATGATAAGCAATTTTAACGTATTTATGCCCGTCTACTTTTAGAACGTTGCCGCGGTCCATGTCCACTAAGAGGCCGCGTATCAGTAGGTTTGGATTGAAACTTAGGTTGCTGAGCTCCTCGGGATAGCCGGCGGCGATAAATTTTTTCAATGTTTCGCGAAAAGCGAGGGCTTCAAAAGCTTCGCGGTTATATACCACCAAAGTGTGGTCCATATCATAACCAATCGCTCGAATATTGCCCAAATTGAGCGAGCGATTAACAAAAATTCTTTGCCATTTTTTCAGTCGACTGCTGGTTATTTTAGGCATTCAGCTCTCGAATTTGATGCCAACCTGGTGGCGTAGATGACCACTTACATCCATCAGTTTGCGGCGGTAAACAACGCGACCGGCGCCTTTTTTATAAAGTTCGCCATCGACTAGGATGCGGAAGTTGCCGAGATAAGTGTCCGGTTGGAAAAGCATCGAGTCAAACGTGGTTCTAAGAGATAATCCGGTAGCGGACATATCCATCACAGATTTGGAAATCTTCGTCTCATTGTCAAAGGGGTTTAAAATCTCGACTATAACGCGCTCATCAGCGTTGAAGTAAAAACGCTCCGATTGCCGCGTCTCCTCAATGATCGAGTCCTTTCGCAGCGGGAAAACCATATGCTCGCCATCGGAAAGTATCTTGTCCGACTGGAAGCGGACCATACCTACTTGAAGGCTAAACGACTTTGAAGCCATAAAGGAACTAATGTAAGG
Organism: bacterium; assembly: GCA_900299215.1. Lineage (GTDB taxonomy): Bacteria > Bdellovibrionota_B > Oligoflexia > Oligoflexales > CAIYRB01 > CAIYRB01. The sequence continues at coordinate 1,269 of OMIY01000316.1, forward strand.
CGGCCTGATTTGATTGGTTAATACAAGCTGATCGGCCTGCATAGCAAGAACGTGAGTTTGAAACGTGATTGGTAGCCCATCGCCGGAAATATAAACAGCCTGCTTGAGTCTGATGACTTCTTCGACCAACTTCAAACTTTGCTGCAGATTTGGCAAATCAGCGTCCCCCTTTGGTGAAGGCTGCATCGGCAAAACGATCGACAAATCTCGATACACGCTTGACGCTTGGGAAAGCCCAAGTATACATGATTTGAATATTCTTGGTCGTCTGGTTAAATTCGCGCTGTTCGGGATTGTCGTTGCTTATGTATTGTAGCAAGCCTGAAATCCTCTGAAACTGCGTACGATTCCAGTATAAACCGAGTTGAAATAGGGTGCCAGTATCGGTCCTTGCGCATCCAAGCGGCGTGCGAGGCGTCAGCGAGAGTTCGCCGGTGTTGTCGATTGTGCTGCAGCTGTAACTTCGTACTCGCGGAAACACATACTCGTCTCGATAGTAACCAGCGATGCCTGCGATGGTCCAATTTTTGATTGGGTCCTGCTCGACGCCGATAAAAGCGCCCTGGCGCTGATAGTCTAGCCATGGGTCATTGTAAATAAATTCGTAACGGAATAGTTCGATATCAACCAGAGCGTCATACTGGGGCCAATCGATCACTTGGCTTAGACCGATACTGATTGCAGGATCATTACTGCTAAAGCCAAAATCATATGATTTGTTAGATAATTCTGGGCTGTTAAAATTGATTTGCTTGTTCATGTACGCATAAAACAAGGTGCGGTAATGATCGGCATATGCAACTCCGACCCACGGGATCAACAGCTGAGTTTGTCCTTGGTTGAGCGTCTGGCGGAAAATTGGACTGTCAGCAGAGGGGAAATAAGTCGATCCCGCCCGGGCAAACTCCATGCGGCCGAAGACTCCGACAAAAAATCTGCCGCCAAATTCACGGCGGAAATCGCCGTAAACTTGGTGGCGTCGCAGCAGCAGGTCGGCCTGAAAAGGAAAAGCGTCAAGTTCGAGGGGAGATTCAGACCAACGCTCTAAACGGTCACTGTTTGAGTCCCAACTTTGCTTATAGGTATAACCCGCAAAAACAGTAGTTTCATTCTGTCTAATCGGACCGATACCGACGCCAGCATTGGCCAACATAGCGACGTAACGATTGTCACTTGCGCTGATTTCACCGCCTTCCTTTGGTTCCTGGCCGGCGACTTCTGAGTATTGGTATCCGCCTTGTGCAAACCAATAATGTGGCCAAGGTCCAAGAGACAATCGGTTATAGCGAAAAAGGGCCTGCTCCATATCGGGCTTCTTGGTTCCGGGAAGTATGCCGAGCCAAGTGTTGTCGCGGATGGACTCAAGTAGTTTGACCGCATCTGCCGCAAAGTTTCCACGCGGAAACTTTTGTAAGTAACGCGTCAGCCAGTGGCGTGCTGCAGCTTTGTTGCGGGCGTTATATTCGAGAATCGCAAGCTCAACCGTTGCCCTGGCTGCCTCGTCGTCTGAATACCTCTGGGCAGCAATAGCAAAGTACTGTTTTGCTCTTATGAGATCAGCGGCATCTACAGTATCAAAACTAGCTGGGGCCAAAGCAAGATAGCAAAGGCCCTGATATAGGTAATTGATAGACGATTGAGCATTGCTCTCGACGAACTTCAGATACCTGAGCGCGCGCCGCGGCTGACCGGAAAAATAATATGCTACGGCTAGCAAATCCCATGTATGGTAGTCCTTAGGGTAAACTCGCAAATGCTGGCGAAAGGCTGTGATGGCGCGATCGTAGTCCTTTTGCTCCAAGGCCACTTTCCCGATCTGGGACTGGGCCGCAACTGGTTCAGCCGCTAAAGCTTGATTGCTAAATAACCCAACAAAGAGGTAGCTGACTATGAGCGATGCGACGATTTTGACGCGAAAAGCTAGCAAGAATGCCTCTCAGTCCCTCTCTCGTGAAGCGGCTGGTATCCACCTTTCTGGTCCCAATGCTAATAAGACTGCTCTCGTGCTAGTCAGCGGAGATCCTGGTCAGGAAGCTATTGAGATAAGCAAAGTATATGAAAAGATCGGAGCTTTTGGCACTTTATTTTCGGATGAAAGATTAGCTGATTTACTGACACGCCATGGTCCGTTGGCGGCGGTTTTTGTCGATTGTCCGTTGACATTACCGCCCTGTGTCGCTTGTCAGCGGCCACTTTGTCCTGGAGCAGTGCAATGTGACGACGTGGCTGTGGCTTATATGATGGCAATCAGTAGCAGGGTACGGAGGCGGGGTGCTCGGAAAGCCAGGCCTGTGAATCCCCAGAGTCAACGAGTCTGGGATGTCATGCGACTCTCTGAGCCGACTGAAGATGCAACGGAACCAACTTTTAGCGCGAATTTGGCGCCACTAGTCACTAGAGCTAGAACCCTTCAGCGGCGACTAAATGCTCTCGACCCCCAGATCCTGCTCAAGGAGACCCAAATCTCGACGGCTCTTGATGCTTTGAGGCAGCCGCTGTGTCTGCCGGATCAAGTCAAGCTGGAGTACCGGCGGTTCGAAACGGGCCTGGCAATGCGGGAGTCGATCATTGAATCTATGATTAAACGGCGCCTATTGGCGCCCCAGAGGACCGATGTGATAGCTCAAATTTCCGGTAGCGTAGAGATATTTCATGCATTCATGGCCGCCGTGGTGGGATCATTACATCTTGCGGGTCTAACTCTGGAGCGGCCAGAAAGCTTTCGCGAGGAAGACGGCTGGGTCCACCTACCTGACCTTGCCGATTGGGTGGGTGCCGCCACTGAATGAGTTTAGTCGCGCGCCAGCAGCCCGCAGTGTGTCGAGTCCCTTGCAAAAGGCAAATCTAAGGTAACGCAAAGATTCACGTGCGACCGCCTCATCAACATAAAATGGTGACAGTGGAATGGTCGCAACCCCTGCTTCCTCAGAGAGTCGAAAAGCAAAGCTTCGGTCGTCCTCGTCGCTAAGACGACTATAGTCAGCAATGATGAAATAGGATCCCTCAGGTACTGCAGGGCGGAATCCCGCCGTGGCCAAACTGGCGAGAAGGAGATCGCGGCGCCGTATATAGTCGAGACGCAGCTCATCGTAATATTTTTGACCGACCTCCAAGGCAACAACCATGCCGTGTTGAAGTGGCGTTGCCGAACAGAACACCGTGAATTGGTGGACCGCCCGTAAGAGTTTGGTTAAGTGCGGAGGTGCAAATGCGAATCCCACTTTCCAGCCAGTAAAGCTGAAAGTCTTGGCTGTTGAGGAAATTGCGACAGTCCGCTCCCTCATTCCTGGCAAGTTAGCTAAGCTTTTAAACACGTTAGGCGCATAGACTAACTCCTCATAAACTTCATCGGTCAGGACCAGCAAGTCATGCGCAACAGCAAAATCTCGAATAACCTCCAACTCGGAAGCATTAAAGACGCGACCAGTCGGATTATGAGGACTGTTTACGAGGATTGCTCGGGTGTTCTTGCTAATGTTTTTTTCTAAATCGGTAGCTGTAAACGAAAAGCTAGGCGGAGCGAGGGGTATGCCAATAATCTTAGCACCGCAGCTATGAGCGCCTGCTATGTACGAGTCGTATAGGGGTTCAAATGCAAGAATTTCGTCGCCTGGATCGAACAATCCTTGTAACGCACAAAAAAGAGCTTCGGTTGCACCTGAGAATATCGTGACCTCTTCATTCCAATCATAGCTGCCGTTACCCGTACTGGTGCGCCGATCAGCGATAAGCTGGCGCAGGCGTGGTAATCCAGGCGCTGGAGCATATTGATTGTTGCCGGCCCTGATGGCGGCAATGGCCGCCTCTTTAACTGTCTCGGGGCCATCGAAGTCGGGAAAACCTTGAGCCAAGTTAATGGAATTGGTGGCCTGAGCCTTCAAAGTCATGACGGAAAAGATTGAGGTTCCGAAATGGCTCCAGCGGTCACTTATTCGTGGCATAAAGTCGCCCTCAATGAGGTGTCTTTTCACGCTTGTTGATGATTGCCCGTATTTGGCTAAAAGACAAAATTAACATTTATCTCATCGAACGTCAGTTGCTTATTGTTCTGGTATGGCCAACTGCGAGGCCTCTTGCCGTTAGGAGTCTAAGGTTAAAGTATGAAGTTGCCGAAGCACCGAACGGAGTCATAGGGGAGGCCAAAGTGCAGGTCCGCATGGTAGGAGCCACCGACGTCGGGCGGAGGCGAAAAAATAACCAAGATAGCCTTTATTACGATGAGGCCGCGGGCTTTGGCATTGTTGCGGATGGAATTGGCGGTCACAGCGGCGGTGAAGTGGCTTCGAGCATGGTGGTGTCAGGTCTGCGCAAAGCTTTTTTGGGTAGCGACCGTATCCGGCATGAGGAGGTAGCGCCGTTTCTTTCCTCTGCAATCGATAAGATGAATATGGAGGTTATTGAACGTGGGCGTCGGGAGCGAGAAATCGCCGGCATGGGGACAACCTTAAACTGTCTCATGTTTGTTGGGGATACCCTACATTTAGCCCACGTTGGCGATAGCCGAACGTACATGTACTACAAGAAGCATATCTTCCAACTGACTTTGGACCATAGTGTAGCAAACTTCCTCGAGCGAGGCTGGTTACCGAAATCTGCGGTACAGCCAGGAGCTAAAGACGGTGCCTTAGTTCGGGCTATGGGACTGGCGGAGCGAGTTGATATCGATATCTACGAAGTGCCACTGAAGTCGGGCCAAATATTTATCACTTGCTCGGACGGTCTAAGCGGCATGGTCGAAGACAGAAAAATTGCCCAGCTGATTACCGAAAATCTCGATAGATTTGAATCTTTGCCTAAGATTTTGATTGATGCTGCCAATGCAGCTGGAGGACGTGACAATATTACTGTGCTTGTATCCCATGTGAGAGGCTAATGGCTAAACTTTATCTCATCAGACGCAACCTTGAAGGCTTTAGCGGCCCCATGACTCTCATGGAGCTGAAAGATGCTTTTAAGCGCATGCAATTTGGTTTGTCTGATGAGGTGTCTGGTCACTGTGGCCCTTGGGTAACCATGGATAATCTCGAGAAGGTCAAGAAGACCTACCCGGAAGTAGCTCGCATTGTGTACGAAGACCTAGCGAGCGAGTGGGGCGTGTCCAGTCACGGTGATCCCGTCCCAGTCAGCGAAAATACGCGACAAATTCGTAAAAAATCGGCCCGTGGACTAAGCCTCGCCGTTACCTTCCTTTTGTTGGCAGCAGCTGCGTTTGTCGCAGCGATTTACATGGCAAACAATGCCAAGATGTCGAGCAAGGCGCGTGAACTGCAAGACCATGCTCCACGTCCAGAAGAGGCTCAAAATCTTCTCGATACCAACGACCGCGACGGCTTTATCAAATATATGCAATTTAATTTG
>OMIY01000317.1 GCA_900299215.1 bacterium
GCTCCTGTTGGTCTTCTTGTTCCCTGCCCCGGAAAGTCCTCGCTGGCTGATTCAAGTCGGCCTCGTTAACGAGGCGCGCAACATCCTGACCAGGATCGGCGGCGTCGAGCATGCGGAGTTTGAAATCAAGGAAGTCGAGAAGGTCATCGCTAGCAGCAGCCGCAGTGGCGGGTTCAAAGATGTCTTCAAACCCAAGTATCGTCGTCCCCTGGTGTTAGCTGTATTGGTCATGGTGTTCTCGCAGTTCTGCGGTATCAATGCGGTAATCTATTATTCAACTAAGATCTTTGCTTCGTCCGGAGCTGATCAAACGGCGGCCTTCAATGGTTCGGCTTGGGTAGGTCTGGTCAATTTACTCTTCACTCTTGTTGCCATCGCCTATGTGGACAAGGCCGGCCGCCGTCCACTCATGCTGATCGGTACCGCGATTCAATCAGTGGCTTTAGCCTGGATGGGTTGGATGTTCTACAGCGGCCAGAGCGGCGCAGGTTTATTGGTTGGGGTGATCGCATTTATCGGCGCCTTTGCCATGGCTATGGGGCCGATTTCATGGCTCTTCTGCTCCGAAATCTTCCCTGCTCAGGTGCGTGGACGGGCTATGGCAGTTGCTACTTTCAGCAACTGGGCCTCGTGTTTCATTGTTGCGCAGACATTTCCTATGCTGAATGACAGTCCGGTCATTGGACCCGGTCCGACCTTCTGGATTTATGCTGCGTGCAGTCTTATGAGCTTCATCTTCGTCTTGAGAATGATGCCTGAGACCAAAGGTAAAACGCTGGAAGAAATCGAGGCAACCTGGAAGGTCCCAGCCTAAGGAGTGTCGCTCCCGGGTAGTACTGCGATAGCAGCTGCTCGGGCGCTACGCAATAGGGACAGATCGCGACTGACGGCGACCACCGCGATGTTGAGCATGGTGCAAATCACGAGTACCTCGAGCCATCCCGCGGCAATCTCGGCGATTCCGAGCGTACGCAGGCTGCCGGCGGCGACGTCCGTCTGTTTTTTAACGGCTTCGATTTCCTGTTGGTAGTCCGGCGAGCGCCAAATCTGATCAACAAAATCGACGATCATGGGTCCCGCGATCGGGATCTTCGCAAGCTCCGCCATTTTCGGATCGATAAGGTTAGTCTTGATATCGCTTAGGGAGTCGGCCGCCGCCAAAGTTTTATTGTGAGCGCCAGGCAATTGACCGGAGTTCACTAGGCTGACCACGGCGTAAATCGTCAGGGCGAGGAGTCCGGCCGCAAAGTTTGGGAGCGGTCGACCAAATAGGGCGAGTCCTAAGATAATGGCACCGGCGACGCCGTATATTTCCATGTTCCAACTGTCGAATTGGTAGATGCCCGATTGGCCCAGGATCTGTGTGCAAAAGAGCGCAACAAGCAACATGGGGACTAATAGGATCACACCTAGCAAGGCGCGTTTCTTGGGCTCATCAACGGTGCTCCATAGAAACACTGTAACCAAACTGCTTAGAACCACAACGAGCGCTCCAAACGATGCCCATTGTAAAATATCCGGATTATTTAAAGCCACGCGAGGCGGCAGCTTAGTTTTGATCATGTCACGAACGCTCGACGTCACAAGGCCAGCTAAGCCGTCGGTATGACCGGTCATGGCATCAATCATGCCGATGACGCCGTTGAGTTCGTTCGCTTCCGATACACTGCGAAGCCTAGTTGTGAATTCGGCTCCGGCCTCCCGTGCAAAGGTCTCAGCCTTCTCGTGCAGCCCCTCGCTCATCACTATTTCCGGCGTGTACGCCAGGTAAGTCAGTAAAAAGGTGATGGTAGCGTGAATGACTAAACGAGCGATGTTGAGCGGAAAAATTTTCACGTTAGGGACGTACCTATTTGAGTCGTGTTCAGAGATTGTTAAGTCAAAGATATCAAGATCTTTGGAAAAATTCTAATTGCTACGGCCCTGGTAGAACCCTAGATCGATCGCCTGGGCAAAATCCGTGGATGCCAATTCAGATTTCCTCTAAAGCTTTAGCCTCAATCATCCGATAAGTTCTATGAACTGAATAACGGCGAGGTTGGGAAGATGAGGATATACGCACTATCATTAATAATGTTAGCCTGTTACGCGCCCGTAAGCTGCGGTCCATTGGATCACGACTCTTCGGCAAAATCCCAGTCAAGCCCCGGTGCAGCGCCTCCAGGAACGCCAGCCCCTGGGAAGTCACCAACCAGTCTTAACGGGGAGGTAGCTAAGCTAAGCGCAGCACTGGAAGGCTCGTGGGATTCCGGCTGTGATTCGCAAGGGTTTCAAGGCAGCGGAGCTCAACGTATTGTGGTGACCTATTCTGGATCCGAGGTCTCATTTCTGGTCCAGCTGTTTAGCGACTCCAAATGCACCAGCGTCGACTTCACCTCAAAAAGCAGTGGAAAATTCAAGATTGGTGCTGCCAGTGAATTGGTCTCCGGCGCCTTTGAATACGATGTTTCTTACTTATCTGCGGTGGTAACGCCTAATTCCGCGGAATCTCTCAAGTCATTTAAAACGGAATTAAGCTCCCAAACGAAACCAGAATGCCTCGCGCTGGCCGGGAAGATAGAGCTCAACAAACCGTTTGATATTTCGAATTGCAAGGCGAACGCTCCAGAATTTTCTTTGATACGAGTTAGTGGCAACGAGTTGAGCTTTGGCGGATGCTCAGTGGAAGAAAACAACTGTAAGTCAGCTGAGCAGCGGCCAACGTTTATGGTTGCTCCGACTTACCAGCGCAAGAAGTAAAATGCTGGCAAGTGATCGCAATGGTTATCTATAAACTTATATTTTTTATCAAACTCTCAAAATCCACCTTCTAAAGACCTCGGTAGATATTGCCGACCTGGGGAGTACACGGAGGTGGATTCCATGGGGTCACGCGCAAGACTAGCGGTTATAGTGCTGTCGCTAATCAATAGCGCCTGCTCCGCTTTTTTTCGCCATTCGCCTAGTGATCCCGTTTTAAATCGCGAGTCTGATCCCTGTTACAACCTCAGTAAGGAAAACGCTCAGCACGCGATCAAGATCTGCGAGCTAGAAAGGTCCTACGCAGTCAAGGTTTTGGATCGGTCATTTAAGTTTAATAAGGCTGAGTTTCAAGCAAGATTTTATGACCATTTCCGAAGTTTCCTTTACCGTAGTGCAGCCCCACAAAAAGCAATCCACGGTATGACAGTTGATATCTGGTTGGCTGCTCCAGTGTTTGAACCAGAGTCACCGGAGTGGGTTGCTGTTGTGGCGACGGGAGAAGGGTTTCTCTCGTTCAGGCTACCATTACTTCTTGAAAACTGGACGATGAGCGGAGCCAACGCAGTTTGGCTAGGATCAGAGGATCATCCGACAGTCAGAGCGATTAGGACTGATCAGATTATCGTCACTCCACAACCCA
>OMIY01000318.1 GCA_900299215.1 bacterium
ACGAACGTTATCCTGCGCTTGAAGTGGATCAGATTAATACCATTGCACCTGATCATATTTTCCTAAGTAGCGAGCCTTTCGCTTTTCGTACCCGTCACATCAGTATGCTGAGAGATGATGGTATCATCTGTGACAGCGTGACTAAGATCGATGGTCGCATGTGTTCTTGGTTCGGTTGGCGGACGATTGAGGCACTGAAATATATTAGGAGCTTAAATGTCTAATTACTCTCATTCGTACTGGCTTGAGGTACCGCTAATAAAAGGTGCGAGCGAGAGGCCTCGGGACTCCGAACTTGTAATTATCGGTGCTGGTTTGACCGGAGTAAGTGCTGCCTATTGGCTCCAGCAAGAGGGCTTTACCGACATCACTTTGATTGATTTTGAAGCAGAGAAATCGGCAAGTTTTCGCAACTGTGGCCACATTTTATACGGCACTGTGGAGTCAATGGCGGCGATGACAGCGCTTCACGGCGAGGATACAGCCAAGCAGCTTTGGGGTCTATCGATTGATATCTGTCATCAGGTCCGCGACACGGTTGCACGCCATCAACTCCCAGTTGACTACAGGCAAGACGGATACCTTGTCATTGCCATCGATGAAGTCGAGGATGGCGAAGTGAAAAAGTCTGTAGAGCTCTTAAATCGTAACGGTTTTAGCTCTCGTTATGTCTCACGTGCAGAACTTCAGGGCTATGGTTTCAAAAACGTCTACGGTGCCAGATTTGAACCAGGGTCTGCGCAGGCGCATCCTGTTAAGTTTCGCAACGAGCTCCTCAAAATCTGCCTAAGTCGAGGACTGCGATATCACTCCGGCGTCAAAGTAAAAGAAGTAGCAGAAAATGGCGACAAAGTTACTTTAGTCACTGATCCGTGGGGCGAGGTCAAGGCTGACGCTGCCGTCATCGCCGCAAATGCCTATTCTCCACTGCTTTCCTCATTTTTTGCCAAACATCGTCTGGTGGAACCATTCCGAGGGCAAATCATCACTAGTAAGGTGCTTAAGCACAAATTTAAGGTGCCTTACCCGCATAGCTTTGATCACGGTTATGAGTATGCACTTGTAACTGAAGATAATCGTCTGATGATTGGTGGCTGGCGAAACCATACGCCTCATGGCGAAGTGGGGACTTATGATATCGGCGTTAATCAGTTTGTTGATCAGGGACTGAGGGAATTCGTCACTGAACATTACTCGATTGACGAGGTTGTGGACTGGGAGTTTTCCTGGTCGGGAATTATGGCGGCATCTAAAACCGGATTCCCATTTATTGGGCCAACCGATAGTCAGAGAATTTTTACCTGTGCCGGATATACGGGACATGGATTTTCGTGGGCTCATGGCAGTGCCAAGATTCTGTCTGACATCATGGTGGGTAAACCTGTACCGGAACTAGTCAGAGCCAAATGTAACCCGCGACAAATTCGTTAAGCGTAAGTAAGTCCATGTAAATAATAACAAAATAAAAAAAATTTTGTTTGCCGTAAATTTTTCACTCCGCCGTCCGATACACCCCCTAGGGAATTCAGGTTGGAGTCAAAATCAATGGGCTTTGTTCACAAACTAACCGAGAGAGGCGGACAATCTGGCCAGTCGATGGTCTCGACTCTGATCGCTGCCGCCGTGCTCGGGATCCTGATAGTGTCAGCGGGGATTGCAGTTTCTAACTTACAGAAAGCCCGACGTGTTGTGGCCATCGCCGAGGGAGCAAGAGACCTAGACGAAGTACTCGCTCAGCAAATTGCAAGTGCCTTGAAGACATTTATCAGCAGCAAATGCTTAAACCAAGTTCCGGTTAATCAGATGAGTATCGGTGCCATTGCAACACTTGATAATCAGAATCGGAGTGCACTTTATACTAAGTTCTCAACAGGGGACGCGGATGTACGCCGGTGCAACACCAAAAAAATTAACCTAGATGGGACCAGTGTCGCTAACGCGTCAGGTTTCTACCTATGTTACGTGCTAAACATCAATAGCTCGCAGCTTAAATCCAACGATCGAGACAATATCGTGTTCAACAAGGGTGCGTTTGTTCAAGTCGTTGCCAATATAAAAAATTTAGGCTCAGACTCTCTCGTTAGCTGTGCCAATGTGAGCGCTAACGTTGGGCAGGGTATCGAAGTTTACTATATGACCAAATGGTTAATGAAGATGAATCAGGACCAAACCGTAAGGACTCGAGTTGGAAGTTTTAATGTGGCACTTTAGTAAACATATGCGGCGTTCTTCTGGGTTCACAATCGTCGAGTTGTTAATTTCAACTGGCGTCATGGCGATTATTTTATGGGTTGCTCTTACCTTTGTGAAGAGCACTGAACAGAACGTCAACGAGGAAAAACTTCGTGCCTCCTTGCATACGGAGACTGAGGAGTTTCTCTCGCTTCTGCGTAACGCCTGGAAAGCAAAAGCGGCTGTAGGAAGCTCAGTTGGATACAGTCTACTTACCGCCGCTGGCGGGGCGTGTACAGTGAACTGCCCAATACTACGCATAAATATTGAAAAAGGCGTTTCTTCTGTGTCTCAAACTGTGGTGTTTACGAGTACCTGTGCTGCTCCTTTGGGTGCAGTGAGCCAACCCACGCAGTTTGCAAAATATAAGTTCGATGCAGCAGCCATGATGAACGGATGCGTGGTCTGCAGTTCTGGTCAAATGCCTATAGTTCAGGTTTCACGTACCGGTAAGACAACGCGTCGCTTTCCATTGAACGGATCAGTTGCATCAAGCCCCGGGTCGCCATCCGCGTTTCTGGTGAACGGTATAATCGGCTTTAGTGCGTGCTACTCGCAGTCCGGGACTGGTCCTCTTATGAGCTATGTTGCGGCCCTAATCCCGCCAAAAAACATAGCGTCAATTACCCCAAGAAATATCAACAAGAGTTTGGTTATTCCATATACTAATTTTGCTAACATTAAAATCAACGCCAATTAGTTGCGCTAGCGAATCTCGAGTGTGACACCCTGATATGACGATGCTTGGAGTAATGTATGAGTTCTCAAGTAAAAATTGTGATTTTCATCTGCGTTGCAGTGATCTTGTCTTTGTTTTTTTATCGTGCCAGTAAAAAGCATAATGACGCCAATGTGGGCGGTGTTAAGTTAACGATGAATGAAGACGAAAATTTAGAGGTCGGCGCAGATCCGCGAGACCGTCATCACGACCATCGTCACAAGACTCGCGATATTGAAAATTTACAATACCCTGAGATCAAGCGTAGCCGTGTTGGTCTCCAGACCATTCCCTACAAAATGAATGCGAAGCAAGTGCGGATGCTTGCGGTAGACGTTGTTCCAGAATCCGTATGCCATCGGGGCGATCTTGAAGCTATTAAGGCATTAGTTGGCGGAGACGGCAGTATGCTCCTTACTATTGAACCCTTGAGTGAGTCTTTAGGAGCATCTCCTAATGGTTCTGATTCGGCCAAAATAATCAGCAAAAAGCTGACAGTGTCCAGTCTGGAACGTGGTATCTCCACCGATCTTGAAATCCGAGGCGCAGCTGATGGTGCATACGGGATCTATCTTTGTTCCGACCATAAAGGCAGCGGATCGTGCAGCTCTAAATCGGTAGCTAATTACAACGAACTTTTGAGCCAAACTACCCTTACTAACGATCAAGATGCTGTCTTTTTCTTTCAAATGATAGTCCTGGAAAAACCTGACGCTCAACTTTTCAACGGATCGGTACGTGATTTACCAGAAGTTCGTCAAGAACTGATGCGCCAAGGTCTAAATGATGGTCAGCTGAGAAAAGCCCTGAAACGTACTGCCTCGCTTATGAGTGCGGTTCAATCGCTTCCTCCAGGAGTAAGTGCAGACGGTAGCAGTCGCAAGATTGTCCTGCCTATCGCAAGGCTAGATCGACCGGAAACATGTCGACCTTAAATAGGGATGTCGCGAAACAGCGCCTGATTATTTGGTCGATCTGATAATACTTTCGAGATCTTACAGTTTTTCCTAAAGAATAGGGACAGACCTACCGAATTACATAGTAACAGTTTCATACTCGGAGGTCTTGGGATGAGCAGCAAACTAACACTCAAAAGCGAGCAGGGTTCGACAGGGATTATGTTGGCGCTGGTTCTCGCTGGTGCCGTGACGGCCGGTGTTTACACTCAAATGGATACCATCATTGCGATGTCCAAAGAGATCTCTGGGCGCAGTGCTATCGATCGCACGCAGCAGGCCAATCTATCTGGTTTGTCTGAAGTGGTAGCGTTGATGACCTATCAACCAGACCCTGCAACGGGAACTACGGCATCTGATTATGCGAATGGTCTACCTTTTGTTTACCCGGAACCCTATCTGAGCAACCTCAGCGTGGACCGAACTAGGGCGATTCCTAGCCCAGCACCTACGACTTGGAACGTGTCGTCAGTGCTCAAGAACGGCAACGCTTTCGGCATGATTTCTGCAAATTTTGCTGACTCTAAGGGTCTAAATGCTTCTGACTTTGGTACGTTTGCTGATAACAGGACTGCTCGTCCGAGGTTTAATAACCACTCTGAGATCTTATTTAACAGACCTATTATGGATGATCCGAACTTTCCGTACTGGATCAAGGGTTATAATGTGAGCGTTTCCGGACGCGATGGGGTTGGTGTCAATACGACGGCTGAAATTGCAGTGCCACCAATGCCAGCGCCGAAGTGTAAGCTAGTACCAGTTGGTAACAAAACTTTATACCAGCCTAACGAAAAAGTGACTCTTAACATGTATGTGTCTGGCGTTGCACTCGAGGCGTACGTGCCAAACGACCTAACCGCGAAGATGATTGTTCTGCGAAACGGCGACGTTATTCAAAAAGCCTTGGCTCCAATAGTTGACAACCGATCGACCCCCGCCCCAGGCACCTACAAGTCCAAGTCTTTGCTGACCTCTGCGAGAAGTGTAAGAGGTATCGACCAGTTGGTTTTCCAGGTGAACCTAACCTCACCGCGTCCCCTTGTGGCTGTCGATGGCAATAGCGACGTCCCATTCACAGTCGATGCAGCTGTCAAACCGGCTGACAATAAGCCGGTCAGCGAGATTACCACCTGCTTTGTTGATTTAAAGGTAGTAGCTCCTTCAACCTGCCGCCTTTACACCTCACAAGCCTCGGTCCCGCCTGGAGCATGCGCAACCATAAGTTCGTCAGTCACCAACGGTGCGAGGTTGGACACGCTTTCCATGACCGCGGCAGATATTTCGCAAAAAGACTACACTTCAAACCTCAAGAAGGTAAACAGCTCTACTTATAGTTTTTGTACCCCGACTGAGGCCTACAATGGCTCCAACACTGCGACTATTCCACCGAATCTTAAGAGCCTCTATGAAAAAGCGACAGCTGGACTCAATGCTACCCAGCTGGGCGCGCTTAATAACGCGTTTAACACTCATATAAATAAGTTGAAGGGAATATTTAAAAGCAATGCAGATTCTTCGCTGTGGTCGATGACGATAGACGAATGTAGCTCGCTGTTTTTCCTAACCCCAGCTGAACGCGCAAACATTGATACCATTGATTTGAAGAGTGTGAGTGGTCTTGAAAACTTGTCTCAAGCTGAGATTGACCGCATCAAAAGCCTGCCGCAATCACAGCTAGATGCCAAGCT
>OMIY01000319.1 GCA_900299215.1 bacterium
GGGGCGAAATAATTCTGCACGAAATCCTGGAAATGCCCTAGGCGCTTAAATGCTTGAAAGTAAGCCCCCTCCGGGCCATAAATCTTAGCATTCGTCAGACGCTTTACATTGGACGGAAGGGCTCCAACGCGTGACCACGCAGAAATAAACTTACTCTCACTGATGTCCGTTCTGAAGGGAATTGCCTGGGGTGTGATCATCGCTCCGACCACAATCGGAGTCGCTAAGTTCTTGATGTCCACAACACTCGAAAAATCGTTGTTGATGGCCTCTTGCCGCTGAGAAAACATGGCATCGATAATAATCTTAGCTGGTTTCTTTTCATCAAGGGCCCGCAGCAATTTTGTCAGCATAACTGGTGAGATTCTAGTTTCCCCACGCAGCGCAACTGTCGGATCATCCATGGCTAAAATCTTTAGCCTCGAACTCACCGGCACGTCACCTCTGATCGCACGGCGCAACTGAAAGTTGACGGAACTACCGATGTTTTGACTCAGGTAATCACCTAGCCCGACCAACTGCCCACCGATCATGATGAAAATCCACATCACCACCATGAAGATCGTGGTTGGGCTGAGTCCTTTAACCCAATGTGCAATTTTTTGGCTAGTTCGCATATTCGGCCTATCGGCCGTTCGTCGAGAAATCTTAGACAATTTAAAGGCATCGGCTAGTTAGCGAGCTTGGCTCAGAAGCTAAATACTTCGCTTTTACCTGGGATCTTTGAGGGCTGAGGAGGCTATCGAAAAGATTTAACTCAGGTGTGAGCGTGATGGTCCGTTTTTTTGTGTAGAGGGGGGTAGGTTTAACCACGGACCACCACTTCGTAGGAGCTCAGGGGTAGGTTTACCCCTTGGGGGGAGTCTGACCTGGACAAGCCTGGAGTCACTAGACTTATAAACACTTAGAACCCGTCCAGATGAGTCTCTTATCGGTTTTTTTACAGAAAACTTTAGCAATAAATTCATATTTATTATTTAAATGAATAAAATTAGCGATTCAGATCAAATATCATTACAAATGTATATGATATTTCAAACAAAAATTGAATTATTCGCTAAAGTTTTTCCGCCGAAAAACGATCAGAAATGCGTGAATTCTGAAAAATAGACCGGAAGCTCAGGCGTCAGACCGCTAGCTAAACACCCGAGATCAGGCGGCGACACCCAAAAACAATCCAAACTCACTAGCCCAAGTACCCAAAAGCGGAACACTATGGAAGCCCTAGTTCAGCACTAGACACTCGGGGACAAGATTGTGGAGCTGGTTGTTGTGGGCTGTTCACTGGCACGCTGTTAGTGACGTAAGCAGAAGACACGTGGGCGCCAGTCTGATTCACTACGAAAAACAGAAACGAATATTTACCCTGACCGTCGTCACTGCAGTTGTAAAGCCGCATCCCTTGAGACTTTAAATTTGCAAAGGTTGATGAGAGCGAGGACGCTGAGTCAGGGAATTTTTGCAAAATATTTTGCTCGGTACAGCACCAGTTCACCAACTGATTGCCGCAAGCACCGCTTACATAGGCCCCGTTAAATCCCGTTAGTCGAGGTGTCCACGACTGCCCTTGACCGTTGCATTGCTCTAAAGTTGGTCCACTCACACCAAGGATTGCAGGTATCCCAGGAAAAATCTGCGGAACCGTGCCGCCATTTCCTGGCGCAGGACTTGGGTTCGCTGGTGCGTTCGTCGTTGGGCTGGATGGAATTGGTGTTGAAGGCCCAGGTGTTAAGGAAGACGTGCCGGAGCCTCCACTGGTAGTCGTCCCACCAGCCCCACTTCCGACCGGCGGTAAACTTGGTGTACTTGCTGATCCGCTGCTTCCGGATTTAGATGACACGACCTTGTCTTCTGAAGCTAGGTCTTGATCCTCGCTTTTGCGACTCAATTTTGAGGTGTCTTTGCTTAAGTTTGGTGGCTGGCTTGGTTCAGGTTGACTGCAGGCATGGCCCACAGCCAACACTATAAACAAGAACAATGAGCTTTTGAGGTTGAAGTTAACTCCCTGGTCGCGACGGATGATATTTCGTATGTTTTTCATGATCGTCACTCAGTCGATGAATTTATTGAATTAGGTGCCAGGATCCGCCAATCTCTGTTCCACCCCATTCCACGGCAGTAAATCCGTGACGCTTAAATGTAGAGAGAGATTGCGCTTTGATCGGCATTGGCTTCTCAAGTCGTTTGAACACCATGAATACACGCAGTAGGGAGTCAGGTTTAGGTGTAATATTCATACGCGCGATCTTCGTGTATTCCTCGCCAGAGAAATGAATGAGGTTGTAAGGATTTCGCTCCAAATAAGGCAACCAATAAACAATCATGTCGTTAGCTTCACGCGGACTTAGACCCAAGTGTGCAAGTTTTTCCTCGAGGAAACGACGACTTTCGTTACCCTTGACGACAAAACCATCATTAAAGTCCGGCTTGAAGGCATTAGTATTACCGTTCCAGTAGATGTACGAGTACTCGCGCTGATCACGCAGATCGAACAACTTTCCATCCGGATTGGCGCGCATCCGCCACCCACCGACAGCGTTGTCGTAACTCGGATAAGTTGTGACGAACTGACCGTCAAATGCGAGGTTTACGGTAACGTCTTGGGTTTTAGTTGGATACAGATAGATGACAGGTTTACCAACACCCGTAGCGGTTGTGAAGCCATTGCCAGGTTTACTGAAGCCTGGCGGTGGGTTTGAGTTATTGCCACCGTTATTACCACCATTGCTACCACCGTTGTTACCACCGTTACTGCCATCGCCAAAAAATGGGGAACCCTTGTTCCCACCAGAGCAAGGCAAGCCACAGCTCTGAGAGTCTCCGGCTTTATTCCAAGGCTGCTGTAGCTGTGCAGCCAAAAAAGGCTCACTGAAGTCGAAGCCTGTCGAACCATTCGGTTGTGTCAGCGTGGTTAACGATAGCAACCCGTGTCGGGCCGGACTATCGAGTAGATAGGCATGAAATGTCGTGGTTTGGAGCCCAATAGCTGAAGTAGCAACTAGGCTACTGCACCAAAGTGGCTCCGTATTTAAAGAATTCCGCATAAAATAACTGATGCGGGCAGCATTATAATTTTGCTTTTGGAATGCAGCGCTCATGACCGATGGGTTCTGTACGCGCACAGTGCTGCCACCGATATTTGAGACAAACTCGATGGCAATTTCAAAAAGCAAAGAATAGAAACCCGACAATAGGCCACTGGATCCACCAGGAACAAAGGCGAGGACTTTGCTGCCGTTGTTTAGAGCCGTATCGATCCCTAGCGGTGCTTTGCCGTTTGATTCTGCGGCGCCGAAGTAAACAATGGTGTCGTAATTTTTGAGCGCATCTGCCGAAGCTCTAGCCTGCGCGCAACTCACCGACGTGATGGTAAAGGCGCCTGGTTTAAAGCTCGCAGGGGTGCTGCCAGCGCAGTCCACAAAGGCAATGTTCTGACTTGGACAGCATCCAACAGAGCAATTCTTCGCTTCGTTAGTGCCACCTCCCGTCGTACCCTGGGGCGTACCGTTACTGCTAGCGTCTGTCGCTGCGGCTGAATTGTTCCCAGGCCTGTCCGGGCCGCCGACGTCCGGCGGTGCAGGGTTGCCTGAGTTTGCTCGGCCTAGGCTTGTTTTGCTGCTACCACCGAAATCGGCTGTACTGCATGCAAACGCAAACACCGTTATCAGGCACCATGTTAAGCCGTGAGCTAAAGATCGCATAAGCTAAGTCCTCTATGACCCCGTTTTAGTGGGGAGTCTAAACTGGACGAGCCTGAGTTTTGGTCAGCTATATCTGCTCAGTACCCGTCCAGATGAAGCACTTATCGGAACTTTTATTAAAAAACTTAAGTACAAAATTCATTTTTATATATTTACTGAACCAAACTAGACTAGGACGTAAAAGACGGTATCGACTAATTCAACAGCTGTTTCGACTACTGTTGGAACCACGACGCTTACGATTTCAGCGACTAAACGCACACCGACGCTGAGGACGCGACCTACACCACCGATTAAAGTAGTGAGGAGCCCACCGCGTCTCGGATAGTAATCTCCATCGTCCCTAGTCAGGGCTAGGCCCTGCTGAGACTTGCAAGCTTTGATCTTGCTGAGCCTAGTGGTGATACCATTCCAGGTAGCAGTGGCTGCTGCAGTATCTTTGCTAACGGACTGCTTAACGAAGAGGTTGAGCTGAGCCTTGATGAATTCAGCGTCTGCTGCTGACATTGCACCTGGATGCTGTTTCAGTTTAGCGTCAAAAGCTTCATCAATTTTGGTATGCGCAGTCGCCAATGCGTCAATCTGCGCTGGGGCTTTTGCTGCTGGAAGAGGGGCCGGTGCAGCCACTTCAACTTTTTCACTTGTAGCTTTGACTTCTGGAATCGGAGCTACAGCTTTGGTGGCTTGAGTGGCCTCAGCCATCGCTAGTTGAGAGGTCAGATACGCTTCGGTAATGTGCAGGTCGGCATCGGCAATGTCCGAACTTGCACCGTCTTGCGAACCTTCGGTGGCAGTGCTGGTCTTGCTGGTATCAGCAGATGGCTGCCCCACCATCTTCGCCATACCCCCAGTGCGCTTCGACTCAGACTTGGTGGTTGTCGAAATACCACAGGCTTGTAGTAATAACGTAGTTGCCAGTGCAGACGCGAAAATACTAATGTTTTTCATAAATTCACCGTTCCTCTAAGTGCTGCCTCAGGTATCGATCCTGATGAGCAGAGTTGCGATTAGTTCAGAAACTTCGCGCCTCTTATCGGAATAAATTCAGAAAACTTTAGTATTATTTATTAAAAAAAACGGAATCATCTAACAAGGCCGACAACTATCCAACTGGACTGCCAAAATCAGTCGAGCAGCTAGATTCACCGAACAGGCAGACCCAAGGACATGAACATACTCGGATCGATATTTGAGTTGATAGTCGCAGGGACGAAGGCATCCGAACTCGGTGGTGTGGCTACAAGCTGACCCGTCGCACTTGCCGTTGTTGTCTGATCCTTGGCTTCGTAGGTAGGAGCAGTAGTAGGGTTCGTAAAGTTAACGGCTCCCGCCCAGTTGTTGACCGAGAGCTGCATCTTACCCTGGCTGCGCCAGATGTTATTAGCGGAGTTAAAATCGCCAAGGGCATTTTGGAACTGGAACTTATAGAGATCGGAGAACGGCTTAACGACACCGCCAGACAACGAGAAGGAATAATCGTCTTTGGCGTAATTGATACACTCATTATCTCGCGTCTCAATCTTGTCTTTGACTTTAAAATTACAACCTTTTAACTGCCCCGTGCCGTCAAGACTGACTGTACGTCGTTTAAAGGTAGTCGAGATGCCACCAGGATAAACAGCGCTAGCGTTCGTGTAGGATAAGAACTCAATATGCAGACTACCGTCCTCACAACCGGATTTTGCGATCAGATTATTCGACATTTCGCGGAACGGTTTGCCCTGAAGCCCAGAAAGATCACCAACCGTACAAGTCATGTAGAGATAGATTTCCAAAGTCGCTTTGATCGAATTAATTTGTATACTCTTATCGGTCGCAAGCTTGACGCAACTTGAAATATCGAGGGTCTTCACCATCTTTGCTGAGACTTTATTGGCGTCCATTGTGAACGAATCAAGCTCCGAGTAACAATTCTCGAATCCAGGTGGAACAGTGATCTCGCTTTCAGGCTGGTTGACGTACAAAATGCGAGCCTGATTGAGAACTTTTTCCAAATCCTCCCGACTCTTTTTCGCCTGCGTGTAATTTGGGGTTGGCTTCAAATCAGCGTCTACCAAAAACGACCCACCAACCGGAAGCGGAGTGGTCGCTGGTTGCTGCGATGAAGAGTTGGAGTTTTTCGAGGTATCAGAGCTTCTGGTATCGCCCGCACCTGGTTGGTAACAAGCCGATGCCAGTAGCAACTCTGCCGTCATCGCTGCAGTTAGGACTTTTCGAGTCAGTGCCGAATCCATCTATTCCCCCGTCGATTCAAGCCACTAGTGCTATGACGGGTACCTCTACGCTGGTCTCGGCCCATGCGGCAGGTATCGGCACCTGCCGCAAAAAACTTCAATTATTTTTTTAACTAATCAATATCACTGAATTAATGCCTTATTTCTCAACTTTGTTTAGGAGTGCAGCCTCCGGTTTTTCAATGCTAACTTTGGTATCGATGGAAGTGATTAGAGGCTTGAAGAAATATTCTACTACCTCGTTGAGCGCACCTTCGTTAAACACTTTTTTAACAAGGTTGGTGTTCAGATCGGCAGTCAGCTCAATACGTTTCGATTCTTGCTCACTGATTTCTAGTACAGTCCCTGCAAGTTGCATGCTGATGATCGGATTCACGCCAGGTATCACCGTCGGAGTTTGAGGGCTGATGGTGCTTGGATCGAAGGGCAGTTGTGACCAGTTGACCGCAGTCCCTGATCCATTCAACAGATCCGCAAGTGTGGACGAGCCAGCACCGTTGGCAACCGATATACCGCCCGGGAGATCACCAAGCTTGCTTCCTAAGAACACCGAGAAATCGTATTTAACGTCCTTCTCCTGGTTATTGGTATCAAAGAAAGTCAGAGGCTTGGAGTCATTCAAGACCAGTTTTAAACGGTCATACTTGCCAGGAGGAATTTGCACCTTAATCGCGATGTTGGACTTGTTGCCGGTTCCAACCTTGTCCTTAATCTCATAGAGAATCTTGGCAGTTTTCGAGCTATCAATGGACTCACCTACTGGCACAAGCTCTGCTGATTTCACACCGAACTCGAGCCGTCCCAGCGTGAGAGACTTGATATCAACCATCAACGTCGTCAATGCCACCGTCGGTTTTGGACCGCCAGGATCCTGAGTACCACCACCTCCGCCACCTCCAGCAGGATTACCGATATTAACTCCACACCCTTGCCCAACGAAGAATGCGAGTAAAAACAATTTTTGAAAGCTATGGTTGCGTTTCATATCAGTCTGTTCCTTCTCTAGTGCCTTTCAGGTTGGTTAAGGCAAAAGCTTGAATATTCACTTGCATCATTTCGGAGGCATCTTGATCTTGAGATGCGATAAACATCAGATACTTACGAAATGCTTGAACTTCTTGTTTGATCCTCTGCAGACCGTTCGGCGACACTGCAATCGTCACCGCGCCAATATCGCGCTCGTGATCGGGTAAATTTTCAATGGATGATTTACCAAGATCAATCATCTGTTTATGGAACTGAGCTGCACCAAGTGCTACGACTTCCGATTGAGTTTCAAAGTCGTTGACCAACTTAACGTGCCGCTTCTTGTCTTCGTCGAACTTTATTAGGCTCATTGTCTCGAGCATCGATAGGCTTTCTTGAATCTCCCGTTCTGACAGATGGAAATTAAGTTTGCCCTGAATCCATTTTGGGTCTGATTTAAACTGACTCACCCCAACCAGCTCGAAAATTACAGCGTGATGCCACTGACTGCAGAAGCGTAGGATTTGCTCGTCGGGCGTGTTGCCGACGCAGCGACCTTTGAGACTGACCAATTTTTGCAGATACTTATCAAGATCTTCAGGCTTGGTCGCATGCGTGTATAGGACCATAGTCTCAAAATACTGTTTCTCGTAACCACGCAGACCGAGCGCTTGGATTACTTTTTCCGAGGTATTGCGAGTTAGCTTCCTCTGTCCCTTAATGACCAGCCAAGAAACGTTGCCAGTACCGAGACCAAGCTCATAGGAGAAGATCACATAGGAGTAATTTGGCCGTGCCGCCTTTTCGCTTTGGTAGATAGCCTCAAGGTAAGGCTTATAATCTACGAAGCCAGATGGTTTAATCGGAGTTTTGAAGAGTGGTTTAGTCACTGCTCCCCCGTCCTTCTTTAGGACGTTTCGGAAACAAACTACAAAATCTTTAGTCGAATTTGCGGTTCACCGTAACCGTGCGTCACCAATGCGGTAAAAACGCCCTCAGATAGGGTGGTTATACCTCAGGTAGAGTTGCGGAAGCCCTGCAGGTGGGGAGACTTAAGTCCGACGCCCTTCTGACAGGAGGGTCTGTAAACAGCAAATCCGCATCGATCGTATGCGGATTTTTATAAAACCTAGAAAAATTCAGTGGTATTTTTATAAATAAAATCAATATTTTATATATTTTTCTAAAGTTGCGGAAAAAAATGCCGATAAGAGTTTTGTAAGGTGTGACGCACAACACAAATTGAGCCACCCAAAACCCTGGAGATAACATGAAAAACACAATCAAAACTGGTCTTTTCGTATACGAAGCAGCCGTTCTAGCCGCCTACATGGTACTGCGCCCGATCGGCCAAGAAGTCGCAAATGCTGTCCGTCGCAATAGTGAAAAACGCTCGTAATTAACAGCAAATGCGCATGTATGTGCGATTACGGCCCCCAAGTTTCGTCCCTCAGTGGGGCCTGAATCGATATAGGAATGGGACCGACTGACTCCCCCCCATCCTCCGAGATTTTAGGGTGCCAACCTAATTGGTTGGCACCCTGCTTCATTTTTTGGTACCGCCAAAAACGGAACAAATCATGTTCCCGTTTTTGATGCCAGTGACGAGGACCAAACCAATGGATGAACTAAGCACCGAACGTATGAAGCGACTGCTGCAAAGCTTCAAGACCAAACATGGACACGATCCTACCGAGCGAGATCTTATCGACGCTGGCTTCACCCAAGCTGAAATCAAGAAGGCCGTCAAAGCTGGAATTGCGGTAAAATACCAAGTAAAGACCGGCAAAGGTCAGGTGGAAAACCGGTTTAAACTCGGTATAGCTCGGGACACCTGGCTAAAGTCCCTGTAGCCGACTTGCGGAGGCTGGTAACAATGATGCGCCCTTTTGATCTCAGCCCAGCAGATCTTTTTAACGAAAGATCCGTTCAATTTAGGGCTTGGGGCATCCCACCCGCGCTCATCAAAAGAGCTCAAGCAAAAATTCACGATTGCTGGGCTAGCGGCCCAGGCGGCTGGTGCCACGAATGGGAGTCACTTGCACTAGATGCAGAGAAGGCGGAAAAATGGCTCTTAGCCTCCGCATTGCACGCAGCAGCCAGATTTCCTGTGCCAATAACCGATGATCGCAAAGCTGCCATGTTACGCCAAATTGCCTGCTATGAGCGCGCCGCGGTTAAATTCCCCGTGCCGTTCGAGCGCAAGACCATCTCGGTACCTTACCGGACCGGCCACAGCACCGTCACGACTCATATCTTTAATCCACGCCGAGCTTCAAATGCTGCCATCTGTCTTTCAGCAGGTGTGGACACTCAAAAGATGGAAATCCATCGTTTAGCCCTTGCTCTTGCTGTCGGTGGCAACTTCACTGTTGCCGTGATTGATATGCCGGGCACGGGTGAGTCCAAGATACCGCTGGCCCCAGACGCAGACGCCATCTATGCCGGAGTCATTGACCATTTGAGGAGCTTTTACGGCGCCTCTAAGGTCGGCGTAGTCGCACTGAGCTTTGGTGGGATGTGGGCAGCAAAGCTGTCGATGTTAGGTGCAGTTGATGCCGCCGTCGATATTGGTGGCCCGGTCTGCGCCTCACCTCTGGATGGAGTCTTTATCAGCCGTCTTCCGAACGGCATGCCCGGAATTATCGCCAACGCCATGGGACTTAGCGAGGTCCCGAGCGTGACAGAATTCGATCACTTGCTTAGCGGCTTTATGGACGAGATGAGGCCACTTTTAGCAAGGCGGCAATCATCCTCCCTGTTAGTCTTTAACGGCGATGCCGACCCATATATACCTCGGCAAGAGATTGACGTGTTCCGAGACTTCCCCAATGCCAATGTTTGGATGTTTAAAAACGCCACCCACTGCGCACCGGAAATCCTACCGCGAGCAATACCATCCGTCGTGGGATGGCTATCTGAACATCTCCAACAAAAAACCCTGCGTAGCATGATACTACGAGGGTTAGGTGGATTGCTGTTGCGTCGGGATTTTACTTAATCAGCTTTCTTCATCACCCTGCAGATAAAGCGCCGTCCAAATATCATTTTTAGATTTTTCTGTTCCTGGGGTGAAATCCTTCACATCGATGACGAAACTGTGTTTACCAGGAGCAAGATTTCCAAGATCAAGTTTGCGAGCATGAGTTGCTGCACCGGGACACCAGGTCCTCGGTGTCAAAAATGTCGGAAGCAAATAAATACCATTGGCAAGCGTATTGTAGTGTCGGTAAGGTTCACACGACGGCTCGCCTGGTAGAATGCGTTTGATCTCCTGACCATCAAAGTAAAGGTAATGCCAACGACGATTATACTCCTCTCCGCCAGGTTGATCGGCTCCATGGGATGAAACGGTAAGATAGATGGCGGCGTTTTTTACAGGGCGATCTAGCTCGAAAGCGAAGGTCCGTCTAGCCACCCCAATCTCATCGGTTAGACCGGCAGTGAGAGGCGTAATGTGCGTCACACCTTTTTCTGGGGCCAGAGGTAAGAGATAGGGCTGCGCCTCATCGATATACTTTGAATTCGAGATCAGCTCAACCGAACCAGTAAATGTCTCGTAGACGTTTTCATCACAACCAGCCACTTTACCAATGGCATCTTTGGTACCGTTGTACATGCCGGCTTCAATCCAGAAGTCATATTTCGAGTTGAATTGATCGTTGCGAATTATTTTTGTCAGATTACCTACCTTAAATTTATAGGTCATCTGGGTAGGCTGAACATTTTTATCGGTGAATGGATTGAAAAACCGAGCAATTTGGAGTCGCTTTATATCTTTATTATCGTACGAATCAGGCTTGCCTTTCGGGACCAATGCAAGTCGCACATCGTTACCGCCATCAATCGA
>OMIY01000320.1 GCA_900299215.1 bacterium
CATATACCCGGGAGTTAACACATAATAATAATAACCGAAATTGGTCGGGTTTAAGACGGCTTCCAACGACTTTTTGCTTGGGGCACCTATGGCCGAAGGTGGTAGTCCGCGGTGGATCCGAGTGTTGTATGGGTTTCTGCGGTCAGACAGATTTGCCCAAGTCAGGTCGCCTGTGTAATCGGCTATGCCGTAAATGATTGCCGCATCGATTCCCAAGGGAGCCTTGTCCCTTAGGCGGCGCCAAATCACCTCGGATACCAAGGGGCGTTCTTCGTCTAGGCGGGTTTCGAGTTCGATCAGAGAGGCGAATGTCACGGCATCGTTTAGGCTAAGTCCTTGCTCCTTGGCCATGGCCTCATAGTTTGGCGGCAAATTCTGCCAAAAAGTCCGCACCATCAAGGTTAGAGCTTCGCGAGCGGTGGGCAGCTTATGAAACGAATAGGTGGCGGGATAGACATAACCTTCAAGAGTTTGACTGCGCACGTTGAGCTCATCCAGAAATACCCGGTCGTGCGTCAAATTAGTGATTTCGACTATATGACCAATGCCATTGGCGGCCAAACGCTCGACAACCTCACGCAGCTTGAAGCCCTCAGGTATCGTGATCTGAGCCACAATGGGCGAGTAAATAAGTCCCTGGATGATTGAACGCTCTACATCTAGAGGGGTCACTTCTCCTGCAAAGCGGTAGGTACCAGCTTGATAATGTTTATAATCCCCCCCCAGACGAACCATGAGGGTAAATAGAACTGAGTTATCGATCACTCCTGATTCAGCCAGCTTACGTGAAAGCGCCGACAGTCCGGTGCCTCCCTTAAACTCGATCACGACTTCCTGCACAAGGTGACGCGGTCGCGACTGCCAATGGTGTACGTAGGTGATCGATGCAATGCTTCCGACGATGCCGACGGCGACGAGGGCTAATACAACTTTGGTTATAAACCTCGTCATCGCACTACCCTCGCCTAAACATTAATCCTCAGTAAGTATTAGGATCTTTATCATAACGCATCCAGCTTCCTGGCGGCGAGAGCGTCATAGAACTGGCGCTGATCTTTGGGTCATGGCAAGCGGTCCCGACGCCCCAAAAACCACAACGCCGCCATCGTGAAGGCCCCTGCAATGGCAAGAATGATGTAGATGTCCGTGTCTTTAAAGAGCAAACCAAGTGTTCTTGGTTTAGGTCTAAGAACCTTTGCCGTTGTAAGCGTGAAGCCCTCAGCGACAGAGGCAAACTGAGCCGCATCAGTCAAATCTCGGTAGTAATACCCAAGAACAACGGCCCCATCGTCTACTAGTTGCACGAGTAGACTCGCACCCAGGCTAGAGGAGGGAAAGGTCACTGTAGCCGTCCCGCGCAAACGATTTTGGTTAAACTGCCAATTACTGAGTCCGTGCAGCTCCCCCACCTGAGCTGCCATTGCCGCTAGGTCCCCAAGCGTCGCCGCTAGCTTGGCTTCGATCTTCCAAACCAGAATAAAGGGTAAGTCGCGCTCACTGTAGAGGGCTGTCGTAACCTTGGCGTTTACCGGAATCTTGACGCCAACCTCGCTCAGGATGAGGTTCTGGGCCTGTTGCGTGGTCTTTTGACGGCCAATCTTGAAAGGGACCGGAAACCGCACCCCACTGCCAGCATCTTCATGCCATTGTTCCACCGCGACTGACTTGGCCTCATTATCATCAGTGGCGAAAACGGCCTGGCCCCAAGCCCCGATCTGCAAGATCAAGACTTGGAATACAACCAGACCGTTTATGAGCATAGTGCGAGATGTCATCTTAAGATGACTATATCGTCTCCAGCGGTAGCTGCGCAGCCACTTTTTGCATGGCGATTTGATCGATCTCGATCGTCTCAAAGAGAGCACGGAAGTTACCACCACCGAAACCCTCGTCGCCTTCGCGCTGGATCACCTCAAAAAACAGTGGACCTGCCTTTGCATCACCAAACTGACGCGAGAGTTCATGAGAGAAGATCTGCAGAAGGTAGCCCTTGGCACTGCCGTCAATCAGAATATCTTTACTCGCAAGAGCCTTCATATCTTCACGAATGGCTCCGGTGAAGCCACTGTTCTTAAGTCGAGCTGGTACCTTCTCATAGTAGCTGTCACCAGCTGCTAAGAATTTGCAGCCCTGAGCGTGTAGCTTGTCCATGGACTTTAAGATATTCGGCACAAGCAAAGCCACGTGCTGAACACCACTGCCGCGGTTGTCTCGACAGTAAATATCGATCTGACTGTTGCGGAAGTAAGGTGCGATCGGCTCGTTGTTCGCAAACTTAATGTTTGATGCGGGATGCCAGTACACTTCGGAGTAAAGACCGCTACCAACTGGGAGATTGGGGTTTACATCGTTGGTGTGAAATTCGATTTCCCAGAACTTCTCAAAGCCAAGAACGTCGCGGTAAAACGAGGTCAGCGGCTGCAGAGTACGGACGTTCGCTGTGAAGTGATCGATTTCGGTAAACCCAAGCGGAGAGTCGTAGCTACCCGCGCGCTCTTGCATCTCAAATGAAGGACCGAAGCCACTGTAGCGTGAGTCGTCAATGAGACGATAGTTAACGTCGTCCAGAGCTGAGGCCATGGCAATCTGCGCCATCTCACCTTGGTCGTCGCGTACCACCTGCGGATCATAGAGGAATGTGGCACGACGTGGTTTTAAAAATTCGACAGCCTTGGCTAGGTTGCTCACGCGGAAGTTGAGAAAACCGATACCTTCAGGATGGGCTCGCAGGTAGTTAGCTGCCACCGACCAGTCCTTGAGAGGTTGCGACAAGATCACATGAATCTTGCGACCACCCGCTAGCACCAAGCGACGCATACCGTCCTGGGCCTCAGACTTGGCAGTACTGACACCAATTCTCTTGAACCCAAGTGACTTGGTGTAGAAAGCCTCGGCTCGCGCCAAATCCTGCACATAATGCTCGTAGCTATGGCAACCGGTTAAAGGTAAGCCCATGGTCCTCACTCCTCCTCTGTGATGCTAGGCGACCGCGAAGTTACCTCTTCATTGCCCGGTGCGCAACATTCCCTTGCACTGCTAACTCCGTGGGAATCACCTAGTCGCCCACGCTACCCTGTGATAACATCCAAGGCGTTAATTTCGCGAATTCATGCGGATACTGGAGGTTTTGCATGCACGTCGTATGGAAACGACC
>OMIY01000321.1 GCA_900299215.1 bacterium
CCTTGAAGGGTCCGTGACTCAGTAAATATGGAGCTGACGCTGGAGGCCGATTTTGTCGGTGCGCCACAGCTCCATACTAGTGGTGTCATCAGTAAAATTTTTGGCATCGAGCGCAGCATGGTGTCTGTTACCCCGCTGCCTGACCGCCGATGACTTCGCCAATCGCTTCTGACGAGTTCGCATCGACTTGCTTGAGTTGATTTTCAAGGTCTACTTGATTCGAGAGGCTGAGCTCTAGTTCAACCGGCAGCAAACCGGTGATGGCAAGGAGAATTCCTGTTGGATCGGCATTGACGATGAACGTGATAATCTGAAGTAGACCTGATACTGCTCCAAGGTTTTGTTTCGTAGCGATAAACTGTGACTTTAAATTGCCTTTGAGCTTAATGCCGATGATAGAGACTGGGCTTGTGCTCATCGTAAACTCAATCGAATCAAAGATAAAATTCCCGAACTTGTCTACACCTGAACCTTCGAAACCTGTGTTGGTGATTGTAAAGTTCATAACATGCTTGAAATTATAGTTGGTGCCAGGGACGGTCTTCGGTTGATCGTAGTAGTTCATCTTGACGGAAACGTTACCTTTAGCACTACCTTTTGGTGTTTTGAGTGTGATATTCCGCTCCGTGTAGTTTAGCTTTGCCAATTCATCGCGAGAGGCTGCAAGGAAGGATGGCAACAAAGGTCGCGCGGGGGAATAGGTGCCAGTGCCAAGCGCCTTCAGGGCAAGTACGTTGTTGGCAATTACAAGTGGATCTTCGCCCTTGGCTGGTGGCTCAGAAAATGCGCCGAAAAGCTTTGCAAGGTCCGTCTTTCCTAACCATCCACAGTCCATTCCACCTTGAGGAACCTGGAGAAGCTGCGTGGTCGCAGTTGAGCTTAATGCAGCGTTTACGTTAATTTTCATCTGACCCTTGCAGGCGGGGTTGCCTGCAGTTTTGGCTACTATATTAAACGTTGAGTCTATTAGCGAAATAGTTTGTGGCAATCCTAGATCAGCTGGTGTGCCTGATGGTTTCTGACTGTCAGAGTTACTCTTTTGCGCTCTATCGGCAGTATCAACCGCATCTACTGCTCTCAGGCCTTCAAGTTTGGACCGAGTTGAGACGTAATCGGCTTGTTCGCTGCCGCATGATCCTAAGAAGATCGCCGCAGGGACTAGCCATGAGTACTTCAAGGGCCGAAATGACGTACGCATAAAACGAGTTTCTCCGCCATGGTGGGTTCAGAAAGTACAAATTTCTTATCGGCCACTAAACGGAAAAACTTTAATCAGTTTTTAGAATCTAAAAATTTCAGATGCTTGTGGGTGTTATTAGTCTAGGCGCTACGGCGCTGGCGTTCGCCAATATCCCTCGACATGGCTTGCTCGATACTCAGTCGGGCGTGGGCCTTGACCTGGTCAAGCCTGGTCACGCTATGGATGATCGCGTAGAGGTCAGCAGCGATAAAGATACCGCCGGCTACTAGAAACTGATCCGGGTCAGCAAAGCGCCAAGTGATGAGGGTAACTGCAGCATGGAGAATGCCACCTAAAAATGCCAACCACGGAGTCGAGCGAGCGGCGTCACAAATTTGGAAACCTACGGCAAAATAAAGAGCCCATCCTGTGAGGCGCTCCGAAAAAGATATATCCGGATCTGCAGCACAAATTAAGATGAGAGTACTTGCGCCCAGTACCAATAGAGCCTGATCGGCAATGACGGTGAGGCGATAGATAGTTCTAGTGTTCTCATTGTCATAAAACATGCGCCAGATTAACCAAACGAGATTAGTCGCTGCGACCATAACAAATAAGCTAATCCCAACGGCCTTGACAGATGCGGGGCCAAATAATGCCAGCAGCATGGTTACCGTAATAGCCATCGCAATGGTTACTCTAGATGTTGCGTCTCGTTGTTCGTATTCGTAGGTCATCATCCATGATTCGGTTTCATTCCGAACCAGGAATACCTCGTTAGTGATGTAGTCGTTGCTGGTCATAGGATAACTTATACTCTCTCTACTTATTTGCGCTTAAAGATGCCGCTGTTGAAACTGATGCCTTCCAATTCACCCGCCGCAACTCGCTTGTCGGCGCTATTGGTTCGCTTTTTGAAAGCAGTGATGGTTTCTAAAATCGGCTCAGCTCCTTGGTAGTCCGAGTAACCCAATTCATTTAATGCCGAGACAAAGCGTTCTCTATCTTGGACGAATAAATCTGCTGCATCCTTTTCACTTGCTGCACCTTTAAAGCCGAGGATTTTGTTGGGAGTGTTTATGCCAGACGCATGGCAGGTCATGCATGATTCGCCGTTTAGGACGTAGCCACAGTTCTTTGCTCCGCCAGTGCAAGTGGTAAGTCCATCTTGAGACCGGCGGGGATCCGTGGCCGCAAACAATTGCGCGTCGAGACGCGTTTGCATGATGAAACCAGACAGTGAGTAACCCTGTAGACCATTTGGCAGGCTAAAGAAGTATTCGCCTGCCCACAGCACTGGAAGTGTTGCGAATCTGAGCGTTTCGGGATTGTTGTATCCTGAGCTTTCGAGAGGCTTACCGACTGGGTCATAAGTACGCCAATAGTAGCCGCCAGGCTTACCCCCGACATCGATTGGGATTCTCTGTAGGATTCGACCAAAGAATGTCACTGTCGAAGCTGGAGCATTGATATAGACGGCTTTCTGGTAGTCGGGTTTTAATTCAGCCTCCAGCCCGGCCACGTAGCCTGGTATGCGCATGACATTATTGTAAACTTCAGGTCTAGTCGCCGCGAATACTAGCCAGTCACCTTTCACGATCGTAGTGCCGTCAGTTTTGCTGACATTGTCCTTTGCTCTTTTGTCACCAAGTATGGCCGACCATCCCGAAGAAAGTGCATAGTCAGATAACTTTACTCTGAAAATGGTCTCCGCTTCGTCTACTGCCGTGAGCTTAACAATGCTAGGTGCAGTAGATAGACTGTTGAGTGTCTTTGCGATTCCAAATCTGTAGGCTTTCAAGTCGTTGGTGCCTACGCTTTGCTTTGCGAGGTGGCGGATGTCGACATAGACGATATCGCTAGAATTAGCATTAGCTGTGAAGTCGGATCGAATGAGGTCCGATGCCTCCTGGTCGGTTGGCACTTTGGCTAAAGAAAGATCTCGAGATGGCGCAGGCGACGGTGTCGCGCCAGGAGAGGACTGCGGTTTTGTGGCGCTTGTACCGGCCTCCAGCTTGTCCTTGGTGTTCTCCTTCTTACTACTGATGGCACGACCAAGGTTGGCGCCACTGATGGTCTCAGCGCTTGAACAAGCGAAAAGACCGGACATAAGTATTGGAAAAATCACTCTTGACGATGATTTCCTCGCTAGGATCGAAATTCTTTTTTCCATAACACTTACCTCTAGATGTTTGAAAAAAATTAGAAACTTAACAGATTGGTGATGTTTCGGACTAAGCTCTCACCGGCGCCTACAGCTAAACTAGGATCTAGGGCCAAGAAAGATCCGTAAAATTGGGCAAAAACATCGATGATACCATTGCCGAAATTTAGGAAACGACCAGACAGGGTATCGTTGTCATACAGAGCAAGATGAGTCTTGCGTTGGTCGGCTTTAATCCTGGCAACTTCGCGTGCAATAGCTCGATAGGTGCCATAGGCGCCAAGCACATCCCGGCGCTGCGCAGCTTCGGCATATGCCGACACTAATCCTGCGAGCGATTCGGCATCAGTAACCGTAAATGCTTTTGGATTTGCTGCTTGTGCCTCTAAAAATCGTGACTTAATGGTCTGGGTTAAAGATAGATTTGATTTGTCTACGGGTGCAGACGCCGACACGCTTTGCGTCTCAGTTGCCGACGGTTGGGCGGCAATCTTTTGCGCGAAGCTTTCGCTATCGACGGTCTCAACGTCGTGGTCAAAGCTTGCACCACGACTCTCAACGCCCCTGCCATAGTTCTCCGACTCAGCGGTCGTTGCAGCGGGAGCCCGTTTGCCCTGAGACATGGCGACCTTATTGCTGGAATCGCATGCCACCGTGGCATTAGCTAATGCGCCAGTCAGGAGAACTCCTAAAGCCATAAGCTTTTTCATATATAAAGTGCCTTTCTCTAGATCTTTGGGTTGGTAGGACACCCAAAGTAGTCCGCCTATATGAACTCCTTATCGGCACTTTGATGCAAAAACTTTAGTTAAAAATTCAGTTAAATCGATAAAATGAAGTTTTTGTTAAAAAATCGGCCCTTCTGGGAGAACTAGTTCCCGAAGGGCCGTCTAAGCTAAACAACAATTACTTACGATCTGTTCTGATGCCGTGAGGGCTAGATTTGCAGTGACTTAACGATATCGGCAAGCCAGATTAAGCTGCCGTCTCCCTTGAGTGCATGATCAGCGTCGCGATCGGGAAGTTTAATCTTAAAGTGGTCCTCCACTTCGAGTAGCATGGCTCCAATCTGTGGCTTAGAAAGCTTGAGTTGGGTAAAAGTGGATTCACCGTCGATCTTTTTCTCGCCAAGCTTAGCAATGCGCCTGACTAGTACGATCATCTCTTTTAGGATGTGTGGATCTGCGTCGTTACCCCCGCCTGCTGCCGCTGCGGCCACAAGCTTCAGTCGTTCGGATCCCATCAGGCCGGCGGCAGTGCGGAGTTCATTAAGCACGGTCTCATCGCTAAACTTATGACCACAAATAAAAGTACGGTAGTTTGAGAATCGTCCACGGAGAAACCGGCTTACTTGATCCTGATCTTCGGACGTAAAAAGATCGAGTTTACTGAACACGAGGTTGAGTTTAACTGGCAAATGTGCGAGTTGCTCTACGATCTTCAAGCGCGCCAATAGTGGAAAGGCAGCGTTTGACAAGACGAGAAATAACGAACAGTCTTCACTATTGAGCAGGTAGCGCAAAATTTGTAGCGAGTCAGCAGGTGTCGGTGGCAGTCCGTCTATGCCAGGTGCCTCGACGAGTATCTTATCTTCAGACGTAAGGACCTTAATGCGAGTGGAATCTGGTATGGGGGATTCTGCGAATAAGGGGGCTCCTAGCATAGCATTAGCTAGGGTGCTTTTGCCGGCACAGTTTTCTCCCCAGATGACGACGGTTGGGGGATGGACCGTTTTCTTTCCCGCCTTGGAGCGCTTCGGCTTCTCTTCGTCGATCAGATTGCGCAATAGCGCAAGTTTATTCCATGAAAGGTAAGGATAGCGAGCCTGCCCCTGAGCCTGTGCAGTCGGAGTTAGGAATTCGAACAAGTTATTAACCAAGCGTTGCGTTAAGCTATCGGATGAAGATCCGCCGTCGCTACCAGATGATGAAGACTTATCGCCTTCGGACGACTTTTTTGTGCCAGTGATAAGACCCCAGGGCGGTAGTTCGGGTGTATGCTCATCAAGAATTTTCTTTGCATCGGCACCAAGTGCTAGCGGTCGTTGCAAGATCTCACGAATAAAAAAAGCTGCCTCTATCAGCCTTGCTCTAAAGTCTTTGAGTGTTGGAACGGATTGAGTGGTGACCCATCCTGCAACGTTTTGGGGTTTTGAGCCCAGATAGGTAGCGGTGTGAGCCAAACTGATGTGCTCCCTTACCGCATGTAAAATTTCTAGGTACGCCAGATGATCGCCGCTTTGGTCAGCCATAGTCATCCTCCTAAGTGGGCTGACTTTATTTTAAATCATGCTCCGTTCGGATATCAAAAAAAGGCGAAGGATAAAGTTACGTACGCACATACAAACTGAAAATTGATTAATGTAAGGTTCTAAAAGAATTATGATA
>OMIY01000322.1 GCA_900299215.1 bacterium
AAACCAGCGGCGGCACGGTTGGTAGTGGATACTACCTATTCACTCTGCCTGGTGGCTATAGTATCGACACATCTAAACTAAGTGTTCCCTCAAGCACAATTGATTACCGTGCGTATGTGGGTACATTCGCAATGTCATACGTAGGGTACTGCACTGGCAATGTTTATGCTTATAACACAACCCAGCTTTTTGCAGAGATGATCTGCTACAACGGTGGTGCTGGAGCAGGTCCATGGGGGTCCGGATACTCCACCCTTACCGGCGCAATACGGATCGGCATACATGCGCACGTTCCAATTAGCGGCTGGTAATAGTAGACCGCTCGATTGCGATGGAAATACAACGAATATTGTCAGATCGCGCAGGAACTTCCTTAAAGATCCAAAATCGGTTTTCTCGTTCAATTCTGATTTACTTACCGGTCTCAATGATCTCAACAAACAGTTCAGTTGACACCCTGAGATGACAGAATATCCTGAAAACATTGATATCTGAGATTCCAGCGCCACCAACTACAGCCGCTAGCTAAAGCATGCTTGAAATTCCACCGAAAGATTCCTGTCGGTCTTATCTCTATCCTGTGAGGATATCACCGTGGGAGCCACCGCCAAGCAAATCCCAGCTATATATTTATTAGCTGATGGCGATGCCGATCCAAATCTTGTTTACTTTCCATTTCTCGCGCAAGATTGGCATCTAATCTTTGAAGATTCGATCCGCAAGACCCTTGCCATGCTCAATGAGACCATTTTCGGTCACTCCAAAGGCGCCGCCGGTGACATCTGAGCTAGCCAGACTCATGTCCCTTCCTCACTCCCCAGTGCTCGTGATCAAAGCTCAGGCATGTCAAATGCCGCTGCCAAATTATGCTCCTATAAAAGGCGACGCCACGAGCTCACACCCTGCTATCAGATCATTGCAGGGCATCTAAGCACCTTCGGTGGTTTCAAGGGTAGTTTGCGCTATTGTGAAGTGAATTAGGGCATATGCCAGAGTTTGCAAAACGTTGCAAATGGTAGCACTCGTAAGCCATTTTTTTCTTAGTCAGCAGTCCCCATGTGGACTTGGTAAAACTTAGGTATTGTAGTTCTTTTGGCAAAGTAGTGAACACTCGGGCTAAGAGTTGTGTCTGAGGATTTCACCTCTACGGCAAAAAGCGGCTTTTTGTGAGTTGTCACTCCTGCAGTAACTCTTCGACAAAAAACTTTGTTTTCGGTGGGATCATTGAATGTGGGTAGTAAGTTTGAATGATGTCAAATACGCCTTTGGGAGTCTTGATCCCCAGGTGGTTGGTCAAAAAGATTACATCATCCCGATCTGAGGAATCCCACCTCGCGCTGATGCATTTCATTGCAAGCATGTACTTTGGCTCTGGTGCCCAAACTAGTAAATTAGACAATTTTAGGTAATCATGTCGCGCAAAGTCCTTAATGAGGTAAGCCTTCGCGCCGTCATTGAGCCAATCCGAAGGCAAGCCCAAGTCGCCAGCAATTTTGGCTGCTGCTTGTCTAATGATGTGACTGGGCTCAAAAACAGCATCTACATCACGAGTGGCAGACCTTGCATTGTAAATTAGACACATGACGGCACCCCCAACGATGCCAATTTCGCCCTTGTGGCCCTGGCGGCGTAGTTCTTCATTGAGAGCGTTGAAAGATGATTTAATTTGCTCGGCTGTGAGCATTATGCCCTCTGGAGGAAGTTGTCATGAACGAAGATGTTGTTTCGTCTGAATTCAACAGGTGATTCAAGAATAGCCATGGCCTTTAGCGACTCCATGCCGGACAAAAACCATGGTTCGTCTAAGAAATAGCTTCGTCTCGCCCAGTCCGGGACATCAATCCCTGATTCGGCGCAAAGCGCGGTGGTAGTCGAGGCCATTAGGGCTCTAAGTCTGGGGTCTAATGCTTTGACTGGAGGCAATAGAACGAGTCTTGCATCCATGGAACGCCTAAACTCGTCGACGAAGTCCATTAAATAAATCTTCCAGGACTCAAAGCCCTGATTCACGATGGCAATTGAGATAGCTACGATCGATTGTTCGCTGGCCGCTGGTTCGCTCGGTACCAAGGCTAAGATAGCCTGACGAGAGAATAGTTGAAGCACCTGATCCAAGATTTCAGGCCTGCTACTCCGCGGTTCAGCTTCAAGTGATCGCAATGTCGCACGCGCGATACCTGCAGATCGCGCGACGTCGCGCTCACTTAAATTTTTTGAGTAGCGAAGCTTGCCGAGTAACTTCATGGCCCCTCCTGGATTGTTTATCGGTCTATTTGATTAAAAAATCAATACCATAATGGTCTAATATTATAGACCATGTTTCGACGGCACTCTGACGCATACCTGCTGAGAAGGTAATAAACCCTTATAGTTATGATGACTTAGTAATCTCTGATGACAACACTATCGGCGTCGAGGTAACCGACGGGGATTGCGCCAAGAATTTGATGGCCCATCGGCGAAATTAAGATCTAGCCGTCTTGAGATTGATTAAATTCCGCTAATTTAGCGCCCAGTAATTTACTGTTGGGTGAGAGTGAGACCACGCCGTCGACCTCGGCGCATTCTTTGGCTTATCCTCGCACTAGTAGACTTCAAGAGGAACTAATCCGGTAAATCACCGATTCGGCAAGTCTTTCGATCGAGATCATCGACCGTCGATAACCACTTGACATATTTAACTTATCTTGTGTCGGTGCCGATGAGCCCAATTAGCGTCCAAAGATGCGCAGTTTTTTGGTGTACCTAAGCCGTCAATTTCACCTCAAATTCTAAATATTACTAAAGATTTTAGTAATGGATGATGATGCCAGCTCTGGATGCAAATCGGGTACGGACTGG
This sequence comes from bacterium, assembly GCA_900299215.1. Taxonomy (GTDB): domain Bacteria; phylum Bdellovibrionota_B; class Oligoflexia; order Oligoflexales; family CAIYRB01; genus CAIYRB01. The sequence goes on from OMIY01000322.1 coordinate 2,842, forward strand.
GACGCTCAAACAAGGCTCAGGGTTGAGCTGGGGCGCGCAGAATGTGCGCACTGAGCCGCTACAAAACAGGGCTTGGCAGCGAAGCGCCCGAGATTGACCTCATCGATGTAAACAACGTGGCTATCGGTGGCAAATTCTAGTTTACAAATAACCAAAGCATCGGTCTAGCCATAGCCAAGAACGGTGGTAACACGGGTAACGGCGCTCCTTTACC
>OMIY01000323.1 GCA_900299215.1 bacterium
ACTCCAGCGGCTTGGCAGCGACTTGCCTCCTACCGAACCCACGTGGACGAAGTATTGACCAAGGGTAAGACGGTATACGGCATCAACACTGGATTCGGTTTCCTCTCGGACGTCGCTATCCCGCCTAGCGATCTTGCACAGCTCCAGCTTAATTTGGTTCGGTCACATGCTTGTGGCGTCGGAGACCACACTGCTGACGAAGTGGTACGGGCACTGCTGATTTTGCGCGCGCATTCGTTTTTGCTTGGCTTCAGTGGCGTCAGGGCTGAAGTGGTACGTCAGGTTCTGCTTTTTCTTCAGAACGACATCCTGCCGATCGTACCGTGTCAGGGCAGCGTCGGCGCATCCGGTGATCTAGCGCCACTGGCTCACCTGGCTTTGGGCCTACTGGGTGAGGGGGAAGTGCGCTGGCGCGGTGAAACGCTGCCGGCTGCCGAAGTTCTGACCAAACTTGGGATTGCACCTCTGAAGTTGGCGCCGAAAGAAGGCCTGTCGCTCATTAATGGCACCCAATTCATGACGACTATTGCTGCGTTTGCAGTTGAGGAAGCTAAAGTACTGGCGCGCAGTGCTGACGTGGCTGCTGGACTCAGCCTGGATGCCGTGCGCGGTACCGTTGCTGCCTATGACCCACGGATCCATGCTGCGCGGCCCCATCCCGGCCAAAGTTTGGTGGCGGCAAATATGCTGCGTCTATTTGCCGAAACCGACGCGATTATGGAAAGCCACGCTAACTGTGGCAAAGTGCAGGATCCTTACAGCTTTCGCTGTGTGCCACAAGTGCACGGTGCGACTCGTGACACTATTCAGTACTGTGAATCTGTGGTGAATACAGAACTTCGCAGCGTCACCGATAATCCGCTTGTGTTTAGCGGCGGTGATTTTGTCAGCGGAGGCAATTTCCATGGTCAGCCCGTGGCCTTTGTGATGGATTTTCTAGCGATCGCAGTGGCTGAAATCGGAAGTATTTCTGAGCGCAGGATCGAAAAGATCACTAATCCGCATCAAAGCGGTCTGCCTGCATTTGCAACGCGCAACAGTGGGCTCAACTCTGGTTTTATGATTCCGCACGTAGTTGCCGCTTCCCTGGTCTCAGAAAATAAAGTGCTTTGCCACCCTGCCAGTGTCGACAGCATTCCGACATCTGCTGACAAAGAAGACCATGTCAGCATGGGTCCAATTGCTGCGAGAAAAGCGCGAAGCGTCATTACCAACGTCCGCAACATTTTAGCGATAGAATTTTTAGCTGCCACTCAAGGCCTGGATTTATTAGCTCCACTTAAGCCTTCTAGTATCCTCGCAGCGGTTGTAAACGAAGTCAGGCTTAGAGCTCCGTCGATGGATACCGATCGCTCGCTGCAGCGAGAAATTCGCGCTGTGTCGACTTGGATTAGCGAAAATGGCCCATCGGCCAAATTGGCTGAGGCTGGATGCCTGATCGGCTGAGGGTGGGGCTATTTTAACCCAGATCGCGGGGCGGCCTAATACGGCAATAAAATAGCCTGGTTGTGGATCCTATACTTTAAAGTGCGTCATAATGACTTCATAAAAACAATTCAAAATTGTTTATTTTTCAACAAATCAAAAAATTTCTATTGAAAGCCTCCTGAATTCTGCGCTAGTGGAGGCGCAGATTGATTGGAGGTTACCCCATGAATAAACAAGTTATGAAGATCGTGTTTGGTGCTTTGCTCGTCACTGCTTGTGGCAGCGAAGCGAAGAAGTCAGAGAACGTTGCTGCTAGCCTTCCAGCTGCTGCTATCGTTCGTGTTCCTGTTGACGCTAAGGGCCAAGAAGACGCAAGCAAAGCAGAGCTTCGCGTTCAACAAACCGGCTCGAAAGCTGAGACCCAAGAAGACGTAGTTGCTGCTTTCAACAGCGGCGCTGCAGTTTCTGAAGTTAAGCAAAGCAGCGAGCTCGAAGGTGGCGTTTCCACCCAAGCTTGGTGCTACCGTAACTACGGTTACGGCTACGGTTACGGCTACTCCTACTACCCGTCCTACTACTCCTACGGTAACTACTACAACTACGGCTACGGTAAGAGCTACTACGGCTACGGCTACAAGTACTACTACTACGGCCAAGGTTGGTAATTCAACCGACTCACTGCCGCTAGGTCGTATTTGACCAGCGGTGGTGTTTTTCCTGTGCGGTAGTTCAATGTTGCAATTGCTCCTAAGCATGATGGCGCTAATCTGCTATAGCCCTCATGCTTTTGCCGTTTTTTCCGATTCTGTGCCTCCTCCTACAAGGCTGCAAATCGCCAATGCGCTGCATTGGATCGATCTCAGTGACGAGGAGTCGCAGAGGTTTTTCGACGTTTCGGGTAAAGTTTTACCTGAGACTCACCCGTTACATAATCGGCTGCAACTGTGGGTCGATGCTCTTTATGCGCGTCTTGAATCAAGATGGCCGGAGCGATTCCGTGACAGAAGCGGCAGTTTTCTGATTCCACGTCCGAAGGTGCGGCTTGAAGTTTCGACTAAACCTGAAGCGCATGTCTCAGCCGCGACTGTGTGCTACCGAATCAATATTAAATTCGAGGGTAAGGCTAACCCTGCTAAAGGGCCGTTATCCAAGGTCATCCTCATTAATGACAAAGGTTCTGTTGGTGTGTTCGAAAGGTCGAAGGTGGCCTGTGTCGATCGCATGGATCAGGTTACCAGAGTCGAAGATGTGGTTGAGCTTTTAGGCACTGTAAAGTGCGATGTTCATACCGAGGGCCAGACGCTGGTCATTGGTAAAGACTGTAAAATACCACAAGATTTTGCTGCCTCTGATGACGGTGCTGACGGCGTCATGCTTAGGTCGATGGTCCGAGAGGTCACCCTGACTACTGGGCTATTCGCCATCATGCCTAGTGAGGGGGCTTTGGTGTATACCTTGCTCCATGAACTTGCTCATTATTTCCGCTCGCACTCCTTGGTGCAAAAGTCGCTGTTTCAATATTTCTATCATCGGGATGGCAGTACAGATCAATTAAGCCAGCCTCCTCGTGATGAGCGCATGGCGGCTCTAGGTCAACGTCTGCAGAAACTCCCCCAAGTCCGCACTCAGCCTATTGAGGGTCAAACCTGGCACTCAGAGATGTTTTCCTACGGACGTTTTTTACTGACTTCCTTGATAGAACCCGCCTGTAGTCCGAAAGAATCACCATGTTTTCAGTCCTGTAAACCTTGGATAAGTTTGATGCAGGACCAGGGTAGGATGAGTTTACTCGGGCGTTTTCCGCAAGCAAGATTAAGTGGCCGATCGTTAGAGATTTACCGCGAATGGGAACATGATTTGACTCAATGCTTAGGTACGGTCTCGCGTGACCGAGTGTCATTGGCCGAAGTTCGCAAAGTGTTTTGGCGCGCGGATATCCCAAACGCAGTAGGTACTGATTGGCGACTGATTGATGCGGCTAAGGCGATGAATCAAAAAATGATGGCTGAAGGCAATGCCAACGATCAGGTTTTGACCGAGGCCCTTCAGGCTAAACTTGGTTACTACACCACCGAGGAAGAGGCTGATAATCTCGCCCTATCTTGGCTAGGTTTAGTAGGCTTACCGGCTAGCGTTGCCTTCGACCATTGGTGGGCATTTGCAGCTTTTTTTGACCCGACTAGCCTCGATTCACCTTTGAACTTCAGTCTCGCTAGGTGTTTACAGCTGTACCAAGCTGTGCCCCGCTGGACTGAAGGTGGTCTACCCGTGCAAGTGCCAATTGGCAGCTTTAGCGATCCTCATCATAGTAGTTGTTACCGCATTTGGAACCTAGATCAGCGCCAGCCCTATTCGCAGGGGCCGTTGGAACCGTTGCCGGTTCCGCATTTAGACTTCGGAGAGCTTAAGAAATTGGCTCAAGACGCGCTTTGACTCGTGTTTTTTGCTTTACAATGTTATTAAAAACTGTGGTAGGTAGCCGCGCTGGTTTCACAGCGGAGCGCCACCGCCTGGTCCATTCAGCCACTGGCTAAACAATGAAACCTGAATCGTTTTAATGTGAATCAGTGGTCGATAAATGAGAATTTAAAAAGGAGTCACGTCATATGCGTCGTTCATTCTGCATCTTAGCATTGGGCCTAGTTGTTGCCTCTATTTACAGCTGTGGCGATGCACTAAATAGTGAGACTCGCAAGACTCAAGCCAGTAGCTTAAAGGGTGCGGGCATCGGTGGTTATAGCTGCGAAGACCAAGCTCGCTGGGGCAAGTGTGGTGAATCGTGGATGCACCCCGTATGTGACTATGCCTGCGGTAGCGGTGGCGGTAGTGGTAGTGTCAACGTCGGTGGCTATAGTTGCGAGCAGCAGGCTAGCTGGGGCAAATGCGCTGAGTCTTGGATGCACCCGGTCTGTGACCATGTCTGTGGTGGCGGCGGGGGAATGCGTATTGCTTACTACCTACAACTCGCCAACGGTCAGGTAGTTCCTGTCTATTTCAACCCGCAAGGTGGACTTCTTTATCCAGACCTCGGTGCTAATAACAGCCCGGTTTACCACCCGCGGCCGTATGAAGACCGCCAGTACACAACCGGCGGCCTCCTATATCCTGATCTAGGCGCGCACAACGGCCCCTGGGGTGGTGGATATGGTGGAAGCTACACAACTGGCGGCCTCCTCTATCCAGACTTGGGTGCCCACAATGGCGGCGGTTACTACGGA
>OMIY01000324.1 GCA_900299215.1 bacterium
CAAATGTACCCTCAACGGCTCGCCAGTAATTCTCAATAGCTTTTGCCGCTGCCGCTTTAGCCGCAGTGCTTTGCTCCTGTGCTGAGAGATGGGTCTCGGTATTGAGGAAGATGAGAGCGGTGCGCGGCATATACCAAGGCTGCCAGGGACCACCGTCCTTGTGATAGCACTGACGCATGCGCTCATGCGTTGCTTCTATGGTCGCCGATGGCGTGATTGACAGGTTAAACACCCGCGTTGGCCAGAAGCGATTGGCCAGAATCTGCGCGGCCGGATCGTGTGAGCCTATGGTCAGTTGCAGCAGGTCCAATGGTGCATCAAATGGTATGACCCCAACTGGGGGAAATTCCCAGAATGGCGCGAATTCAACCGCGTCCACGAGTCCAGTCGCTCCCGTATCTTCTCTATAAGCATCTACCACCGCTTGCCATTCACCTGCGGTACGAAAATCAGCAGCTGTCAAAATCTTCGGGGTAATCTCAGAAGACGCTACTTGGCGCTGGGTCAAAGCCCGGAGAAAAATCTCTGTCGCCTCGAGAAACACTTTACCTTTGAGCACAGGCCAAGCGGCAGCCTCGGCACCTGTTCGCGGCTTAATGCCGTAGGTCGTATTGGCAAACGGGAAACGACCGGCGGCGAAGCCAAGTTCGAGTTTGCGTTTTTCGCCTGGAGTCAGACTATGGAGCAGCAAAAAAGTTTTGACAGCCTCAGCGTGCGCGAGTGGTCCGCCATTGCACAGGATGTTGCGAATGGCAGAACCGACGTTAATCCGCTTTGTACTTGCAAACACGCGATGCGCTAGTTGCAGAATATCTGTGTTGACGCCAATTTCACCGCGAAAATGCGGAATTACTGCTCCCGGATTTTGTTTCTGCACCTCGCAAGACAGGTGAGTCTCCGCCACCCAAGCAGTGTCATAGCCTAGCTCATCAGCCAGCTGCACCTGGTCCATGAAGTACCGCATCATGGTGCGCTCGTCGGGATTGATCCCATCAACTTCAGTCTGGCAGATAGCAAAAAAGGCATCAAAACGCATAAGTGCTCCAAAACTGAACTTACGGTGCTTATGGTTTTACCATTTGCTCCGGTCTTACGTACTTGTCAAACTCTTCAGCTGTGATCAGGCCTAGTTTCACAGCAGCCTGTTTCAAGGTGATGTTGTCCTTGTAAGCGGTCTTGGCGACCTTAGCTGCATTGTCGTAACCGATCACCGGGTTTAGCGCTGTCACTAGCATAAGCGAGTTGTCGACGTGCCGTTTGATCTGCTCAAGATTAGGTTCGATGCCGGCGACGCAGTTGACATTAAAGCTGTTCATGGCGTCAGCGAGCAGGCGCGTAGATTCGAGCAGATTGTGAATCATGACAGGTTTAAATACATTCAATTCAAAATGACCATTGCTACCAGCGACACCAATGGCAACATCGTTGCCCATTACCTGGCAAGCCACCATGGTGAGCGCTTCGCACTGAGTGGGATTGACTTTACCTGGCATGATGGAACTGCCAGGTTCGTTGGCTGGAAGGATTAACTCACCGATGCCGGAGCGAGGACCACTGCCAAGCAGGCGGATGTCGTTGGCAATCTTCATGCAAGCTACGGCTAGGACGCGAAGGGAGCCGCTTGCCGCGACCATCGCGTCGTGAGCAGCTAAGGCAGCAAATTTATTTGGTGCAGAGCGGAAAGGATAACCAGTTAGATCCGCGATAGTCTTGGCAACTTTGACTGCGTATTGAGGATGAGTATTTAGCCCGGTGCCAACAGCACTCCCGCCGAGGGCAAGATCATAAAGCCCGTCTAGCGCCTCCGTGATTTTCTTTTCGGCAAAATCAAGCTGGGCTGCGTATCCGGAGAACTCTTGGCCCAAAGTCAGAGGCGTCGCATCCATAAGGTGAGTGCGACCAATCTTGACGATGTCAGCAAAGGCAGCAGCCTTTTTGTTAAGTGCTTCTTTCAGAGCCTGAAGCTCCGGAATCAAGCGTTGTCGAAAATCATTTACCGCTGCGACATGCATATAGGTTGGAAAGCTATCGTTTGACGACTGTGACATGTTGACGTCGTCGTTTGGATGAACTGGTTTTTTCGAACCGATGACCCCGCCAGCGAGTTCGATCGCTCGATTGGAAATGACCTCGTTGGCGTTCATGTTACTTTGTGTGCCACTTCCAGTTTGCCAAACGACGAGAGGGAAGTGTTCATCGAGTTTACCTTCAATAACTTCGTCACAAGCGCGCACAATGAGATCACACTTTGGCTTCGGTAGTTTGCCAAGGTCATGGTTCACGATGGCTGCCGCCTTCTTGACAATCCCAAAAGCGCGGATCATGCCTCGCGAAAACCGGTGGCCACCGATTTTAAAGTTTTGCAGCGAACGCTGAGTCTGGGCGCCCCAATAGCGGTCGGAAACGACTTCAATCTCACCAATGGAATCAGTTTCAATACGTGTTTTCATGCAATCTCTGCTCCTACGGATGTCGCAGCCGCTTGGGCATTGCCGCTAATTAAGCTGCGGTAATAGACATAGAAAAATAACGACGGAACTACGTATAAACATGCCGAAATTAGGCCAGTCCCGGTGCTGACTGCGGCGATCAGATCGGTTTTTTCTGGGGGCAACACCGCAGCCGCCATTTCACCCCCGAACTCAAGTAGGGACGGCAAAGCATAGGTTAACGCGGCGTAGGCCACAATTTGGCCACGACGTCCATTGCCAAGAGCCGCACTCTCTTGCCGCGCATGATAGGGGCCGCGAGCGGAGTTGACAATAAGTGTGTCGACAAAGACAAATCTAGACATTGCGTAAATCACTGCGGCCACAGCAATCGGTACAAGAAGGATTGGTTGATTGAACTTGGTTACCTGCATGAGGATGTAGGCTGGCAGTACCGTGATTAGAAGCCAACCCAAAATGACAAAGCTAATGGCCACGTACACGGTAAACATTCTGGTCCAGTAGGTGGGCATCGCTCGAAGGGCTTCTGCTAAAGTGGCTGGTCGCCCTTCGAACCAACGTTGCGCTAACCACACCAGCACGCCATTGGTAACCGGCATGAGTCCTGCGCCAACCAGGCCAAACATCTTGTCAGCGTTGTCCGCGGGGAGCCACCCTGCAGCGACTGTGATACCGTAGGCTAGGTAGAAAGGTCCGTAAATACAGCAAATTAGCTGCAGCAGAGACCATAGATTTTGTTTGATAAGTCGCCAGGTTTGCTCAAAGAGGTTCACCCCGATTCCCCCTGTACGGTCGTTCGTAACGGTCCTTCTGTCCCCAAGTTAGTCCCTGGGGCGGTCTCTAAGCCTATACGCGATGATGCGGGCTAATTTAAGCACAACCCACGCAGCTAACCCAATACAAACTGATCTACTTAATTGTTGGTGGTCTGCCACCTTCTCTTGCGGTACAACGAGCCGATGGTAATTCGTAAGCCAACCCCAAGTGTATTCGCTCTTCTGGCCTTACTGGCTCTGGTGCTCCCAGCCCTTGCGCCTTGGGTGACTAGTCGAGCCCTTGCAGCCAACGACGCAGCCAAAGACGCGCTCGCAATTTTTGACGAGGCATCTGCGCTACTGATGCCCCCTAACGCCGATCCACGTTTCAAGATCGAGCGCGATTCATTGCGGTCCCAGCTTGGCGCCAGACCTACACTGGGGATGAGTCGCTTAGCACTGAGACAACTGCAGCGAGAGCTGGGTGGGGCCGCCCTCGAGGCACAGCTGCTGAGCAGTGAAGAGCAAAAGTACTGGGTCGATGCATCGTGTTTTGGTGGGGAGTTGAATGCGTACCCTCTGGCTCACATTGGCGCTTGGTTCGAGCGGCGTGGACGCCGTTGGTTTGTGCATACGGTGCTTGCCGGAGGCCCTGCTGCAGATGCTGGACTGATCCGAGGAGACGAGTTACTGACGGCTAATGGGAAGCCCTTTGCACCGGTTTCGAGTTTTCGTGGCCTAAAGTCTGGCACTCAGGTTCAGCTCAGCGTGAGGCGAATGCCGTGGGAAGCGCCAAGATCGATGCCCGTTAAGGTGACCGTTAGCAGTATGGCCGAGGCCTTGAAGCGTCACCAGGCCCTCGGTACCTTCGTAAGGCAAGTGGGCGACAAGCAGATCATGTATGTGCCCTTACCACTGACTTGCCATAGGTCTATGGAAACCGCTCTCGAGTCCCTAGCAACCAAAGCTCAGGCACAAGTTGACGCTATGGTTGTAGATTTGCGGGGCGATTTTGCTGACGGTGGTCTGACCTTCGCGGCGCCCTTCATCGGACTCCCAACCAATCGAGACACCGCAGCAAGCCCTCTTGCCTTGGCGCCTTTCGCCAAGAGGCTGGTCCTCATTGTGGACTCCGGGACTCGTGGGGGGCGAGAGCAACTCGCCGCATTTTTGAGCCAGCGTAAAAGGGCCTCTCTAGTCGGTACAGCTACCGCCGGCGCCACTCGGGCTGGGCGCGCTGTGACCTTGGGTGACAGCGAAGTGTTGCTATGGCTACCACGTGGTGAGGTAGCCGGAGCTCAGCTGCTCCCGGACGTTACCGTGGATTCTGCCCTCGTCTATGCAGCTGGCAGTGACGATGCCTTGGACCGGGCCCTCACTGAGGCCGCGCGTGCCGACCGGCCTGGCATTTGAGCAAGCGTTCCCGATAAAGTATCATCTATTGGTATACTTAGCGGAGAGGTTGCAGCGTGGCCGAGACTCAAATTCAGGACCCAATAGTACGCGTGCGACAAGTCAGTAAGTCCTACGGTGGCGACCAGAGCTCCGCTGCCGTGGCCGCTCTCACGGACATTAATTTAGATGTGATGAAAGGTGAGTTTTTGGCGCTTTCTGGCCCCTCGGGGTCGGGCAAAACCACGCTGCTTAATCTTATTGGCGCTCTCGACACCCCGACCATGGGCACCGTGATGATCGAGAACCGGGTGCTAGGACAGATGAATAAGTCGGACCTTTCCATGCTCAGGCGTAATCGGATCGGCTTTGTCTTCCAGGCCTACAATCTCATCCCCATTATGACCGCGCTTGAAAATGCGGAGTTTACGCTGGCTCTACAGCGTCGTCCTAAACATGAGCGCATCGCTTTGGCCATGCAGGCTCTTAAGCAAGTTGGCCTGGGTGAAATGGCTAGCCGACTGCCGCGTGAGCTTTCTGGTGGGCAACAGCAGCGCGTAGCGATTGCCAGAGCCATAGCACCTCAGCCTGCGATTATCCTAGCGGACGAGCCGACTGCCAATCTGGATTCAAAGTCTGCTGTATCGCTGCTCGATATCATGCAGGATCTAAATTCAAGATTGGGCGTAACGTTTATATTCTCAACCCACGACCCGCGAGTCATCGAGCGGGCTCGTCGAATCGTGCCGATGGTTGATGGTCGCATTGTGGGCTAGTGCTTAGTTAGGTCGCCAATAGTTCGGGATCCCAACTTGTGCGATATCCGGTTTAGCTCCCAGACGGCTGGTTGGTCTGACTACCTTCAAAACATAGTTAGCAACCATTTGGCTGCCCTTTTGGGTGAAGTGGATGCCATCATTTGAGCGGACTTTCACGTCCTGGCTGTTCTGTCGCAGATAAGCCGTGAAGGTGCCCTCCTCATCGACCAAGGCTGGCTTCAACGAAATGAACTGCATACAGTCGTGTTTAGCTACGACGTTGCGAACCAGGATGTTGATCATCTCCGCTTTGCGATGAAGCTTGTTTTCACGCATTGGTGGCAGGCCTAACCAATAAGCTTGCTTCGCTTGACTGCATGCAGTCGCCATAAACTGATTGAGTCGCTCTCTGTAGAGGTTGACCCATCGTCTTGTACCGTAAGGCACAGGCGTACCCCGATCCAGAATGCTCTGACCATCGTTGGTTCCAAGCATTATGAAGATTGAGTCGTAGCGGCCGCGTGGTGCGGTTTCACGTAAAGTTTTCTGCCAGTCAAAAAAATCCGGCCGTGCCAGGCCGGTACCGACCTTGGCTACGATGTTGGCTTGCCCTTTGAATTCGGAAATTATGGAACTGCGTAGAGTCGGTCCGACCGTTGCCATGAGCGAGTCACCGATGAGTAAAGCACGAGTTTCTGGAGAGATGGGTACGACTTTGCGTTGAGATGCGAGGCTTGGCCATAATTCAATTGAGAAAAGTCGTGGATCGAACAGTGGGTCTTTCGAACGGTTATATTTTTCGGAAAACCAGGCTTCCAGTTTCTTCTCAGGAGCTAACAATCCGTAACGGTCCAACTTCTTAGCCTCGTGGCCAGTCATAGCGATTAGATTCTCCGACGTCTTCGACGCTGGAAGATTCTTTGCCCACTGATGGATACTTTGCATTCCGAGTACAGCGACCAGCAAATACCCCACGAGCATCGAATAAGCCACCGATCCTACGTGGTGACGCGGAGTTGGTTTGGGTAAACTGTCACTTATGGCTGTTGCCGGGCTGATTGATGGGTCGGCGGTGACTGTTTGAGTTGGCTGGTTCATAGATTTTGTTTAGTCCCAGGTTATAGTTACTCGAGGAGCTTGACTAACTACTCAGGGCGTATCGGAAACGCTGATAGGGGACTTGAGGGTTTTTTAATTATTCTAATTAAATTCTTTAAATACAACGTCTTATAGCTGAGGTGTCGAAGTGGTTTTAGGCGAGCTTCAGGTCATTCAAAAGCAGAAGTGGAAGAGTATGCCCCTGGCTCTCGTCTCCTATGACTGGTCCCTGCCAGCGGCCATTGGTGCCGGGCTCCTGGCGCTCACGTTGGTTCTCACCAACGGTTGGATGTCAGATGATGGGTACGTTACCTTTAGATCAGTCGAGCAGTTTTTCGCGGGCAATGGCCCAAGATGGAATCCGCACGAGCGCGTCCAGGCTTTCACTCATCCACTGTGGTTTGGTTTACTCTGCTTAATTCGGTTTTTATCTAGTGACGCATGTCTAAATGCTCTTTTGCTGTCTTTGGTATGTGGGGTTGGCGCAGCTTTTGTATTAGCCAAAATATCCACGTGCAGATCAAATTGGACAATTGCCGTTTTAGTGCTTGCCAGTTCTAAAGCCGTCATTGATTTTTCAACTTCAGGACTAGAAAACCCACTAAGTCACTTTGTATGTCTTGCCTTCTTATTGAGTCTGCTAAATTTCGCAACTGCAACACCAGCACAGAGACAGGCTCAATTGGTTAAATTGAGTTGGTGTTTAGCTTTGGCAACTACCTTGCGCC
>OMIY01000325.1 GCA_900299215.1 bacterium
CGTGAAGCGCTAAGCTTCTGAAACTCAATGATTACAGGTGTAACGATAGCTGCAGCTACGCACCAACTCAAGGCTGGCAAAGCCACAGTTACTAAATTGATGGGTAGTCCAAAGAGACTGTAAATCTTGGTCGTTAGCAATGATGATATGGCGATAAACGCACTTCCGATCAAAGCCAATGAAAGTGATCCTATCGTTAAGTAAAGCCAACCAAAGGATAGAACCAGAGCGATCAGGTTGAAGTATTTTAGGTAGGACGCAAAGCTACTTTCGATCTCGGATTGGATCGTCATCAAGCTGCTAATATTTAATTCAACACCAGGTGTCCTGACCTTATCCACTTCGGTATTCACGGCTTTAATCAGTTCACGCAGTTCGGCAGGGCTCAGATTGGGTTTGGTCTCAGCTATAATAGCGGTGACAGACCCGTCTTTACTGACTAGATTACCCTTGATCAGCTCATTACTTAGAGTTTTTTGCTTAATGTTGTCGATATCGGCATCAGTCAACGTGCTGACGTCGTCCTCAGGAACCAGTCTGTTGAATTCAACGCTCTCTGCTACTACACTCGGGAGTTGCATCGAGGTGAGCGAGGTGGCACCAGCGATACCGCTGATTGCCTCGATGTTTGTGGTGATATTGCGGATTGTTGCTAAGCTCTCACGGCTGAATAACTGCGCTGGACGGTAGGTAATCATGATGTTGTTGCCAGCATCATAGGTTCGTGAGAATTGGCGGTAGCGTACGACGGCGGGATGGTCAGCTGGGAGCGACTCAATCAGTGAAGCACTAATCTTTGGAGCTGGCCCGAACCAGGTAGCTGCTAATGTGAGCGCGCTAAATAGAAAAGTCACTACCCACGGAATTTTTGAGAAAAGCTGAACGATTCTGCGCATAACAAATGCCTCCCGCCCATCCACTTAAGGGCCCCTCAGTTTATCGGGGGGGGGTGCCATGCAAACTTTAGAATTTCTGCTCAACGGTTGGAAGTAAACTTGATTTATTAGGTGGTTAAGTCTCTGTTTGACTCAACCGCTTAAGCTGGCACCGCTTCTATCGCAACTAACGAGGAATTTGCAGTGGCGATTTTAGAAACCTCGAGGTTTGCTTCGATCTGCACGAAAGCGTCAGCGAGGACTTGGCGGTCATCAGTTTGCCAAGGGTGAAAGTCGCGTCGCAAATAATCCAATTGGCCCCATTCTACTTGAGATAGAAAGCCGGAACCTATCAGCCTGTACAAGAATCCAATGTGACTGCGCCAATTTAATAACTGACGCGTCTTGAACAGTAACACCAAATGCAAGGTCATGATCCAAAGCGGTATTGTGACCAAAACCTCGAAAAATATGAGGACGCGCAGCCAATAACTACCACTCACTGCCTGATAGACATCGAAGGCGACGGCCTTGTGTTCGATCTCTTCGATAGCATGCCAGATCCACATCGGACGAACGTCGGGATGCATACGGGAGAGGATTTCTTGGTTGGTCAGCAAGGCGTGGCCCACAACCGCAAACAGGTGCTCGACTGCCACTATTCGGGCGAGATTAACCCGTATCGAGCTATAGCGACTGATTTTGGAGAATGCTTTCTCATTAATCGCAGTCAGACGTGTAAGTTTAAGCCCATGCTGATCTTGCCAGTGGTTAAAGTCGTCATGCTCCTGGCTATGCACTGATTCTTGGCCTGCAAAAATTCGGGCCTCTCGGCGTAGTATCGGGTTACTAATCTGACCAAGAGCTTTGTTTACACTTTCCAAAGCATAATGCTCTACACCGGGGAAAAACGTCGATATTGCATTCAGGAATTGCGTTGAGACTGGATTGTTGTCCGCCCAGTCGATGGGTGTATCCTGTCCGAGTTGGGACTCAAAACGGCGAATCTTGATTGCCGGCCGTTGATCTCTTGGCACCTCTGAACGCTTCGTAGGTTCCATGCTTATGCTCCTCCAGTTAATCCTCCAAGCAAACACCATTCAGTGGTTTCGGGCATGTTCCTGGAAGTACCTGGCAGTAATATGTAACCAAGTCTGGTACCAGGAGCCGAGTCACTAAATTTGCTTGAAACACGTAAACTACTTGTCGGTTCAAACGTGCAGTTACTAAAGGAAAAATGTGTTTATTTACCCTACAATGTAATTCTCTGCAGAAAGGCGATCAAACCTTCTTTGGCGGCAACTGGAACCCGTGTTACCACCGCAGTTGTGATCAGTTGAGGCGTGTGAACCTCGGCCATTTTACACGCATGACTATACTCGTGGCGCGCAATTGCAATTCGAGCGAGCCAGTAGAAACCCTATCGTCGATTTGATGATTGAGTGTTTCGTCAGGCATTTCCGTGTGGTCAGGTTAATAGGCCTAGACTATAATCTTATCGAATAAAACTATAAGCATTTCACCCATCCGGAGATTTTTGGGCCTTATGACTCTGACTCAGATTGAATATGCCTTGGCCGTCGCCAAACATTTGAGTTTTCAAAAAGCGGCTAAAGCCTGTCATGTAGCCCAGCCTAGTCTTAGCACTCAACTAAAGAAGCTAGAGGATCAGTTAGGTGTTACGTTATTTCAACGATCCACCAATACCGGGGTCAGTATCACTGAAGTGGGTCGGCAGGCGATTGAACAGATGCAGATCATCCTGAACGAGATCAAGAAACTGGAAGGCATTTGTTCAGATCACCATGATGCTCTTGCGGGTACTGTTAAATTGGGGATTGTCCCGACTATTGGCCCTTACTTAGTCCCACTTTTCTGGTCGAAATTTCGCCAGCTTCACCCAGGTGTGCAAATTGAGTTCTTTGAAGAACCAACGAAACAACTTTTGGATGGGCTTAAAACGGGGCGATTAGACGTTGGCATAATTTCGCCACCTAAAGAGGCTCCTGACTTTATCGTTGAAAAAGTTATTTATTATGAGCCATTCGTAGTCTACGCCTCAAATGGGCACCCGATTCTAGATTTGAAAGACATTAAATCTCCAGACCTAGCGAAGTATGACGTCATAGCCATAGATGAAAATCATTGCATGCGCGAACAAGTGTTAGCGGCTTGCGGTAAAGCCAACGACCCCAATGCGGGTGGTGGCTTAAAAAGCGGCGGGCTCAATGCGTTAATTTCTTTGGTGGATGCAGAGCGTGGCTTCACCCTTCTTCCCATTCTTGCTGCCTCCATCTTGAGTGATCAACAGCGGCAGAATGGGATTAGGGCAATTTCGGCCAAGCCTCCGTCGAGAAAGGTAAGTTTGGTTTATAATCGCAACCAAGTGCGGCGCAAGTTCATCGAAGAGCTTTTCCGCTGTATTCGGGAGTCAGATCTACCGAAATCGGTATCGTTAATTTAGTTTCTCCAAATCGCCATCATCGTTCAGTGCTTTTATAGCGATATTTCCCAATATTTCAGCAAATCGCTGGTCATTATTGAACATTTTCTCAACAAATATAGTCTTGCTACCACCGGACTTTTCGCTGAGGAAGTTGCGTTCACCAATGGCTTGGTCATACAGGGTCTCCAAATTATCTACGGTAAATGTCAGCTGGCCGTTGATGATGACGTGACTACATGACTTTTGGGCCAAATTCGTCAAGGTTGCCTCATCTTTTGGCTGTGTCCACTTGATGCCAGGGAACTGGTCGTGGTTTTGAAAGCCGTACTCAACTTGGAGATTAGGAAACCTAGTGCGGATCGCTGCTATCGACTCTAGCGTCTGGTAATAATAAGGGTCACCTTTTTCTGTCCACTTCATGACATTCCCGTGCATTGGTAGGAATAAGCATATTTCTGATGCTGACCGGAATTCTGCGGAGTTTAGTCGTTGCTCGATATTTGATGCGACTAAGTCGATAAATTCAGGATCCTTGTAGAAACTTTTTACCCCAACGACATCAACCTGCCACTCCGGATGCATAGCGAGGTATTTTTTAACTTCGCGAAAGACGATGTACGTGGAAACATGGGAGTACTGCGCGCCCTGATAGAAGACAACCAGCTTGTTTATTCCATCGGCCTGAGCTCGAGCCAGTGCGCTTGCTACACCCGGTGTTGTCATAGTGAAGCCAGCATAACCGGTCGCCATGTACCCTTTCGATCTTAGATAACTAGCGACAGAGTCGGCCTGAAGCTGGGATGTGGCGCGAAAGTTGGTGCCACCACCGATGGCTTGGTATTCCTCTAAGGTCTCACGCGAAACCATTTGCCAGCCTGCCACCGCAATAGGGCGAGACATGAACCTAGGTAGCCCTATCACATCCGGATCACCGACGGTATTGATTACAAGGTCCTTCGCTTCGTCTGGGTTGTCGACGTCTCCATACGAGGAGACCAGTACGCCGATACGCTCGCCTCCGTCAGCGAAAGCTGGGGTTGCGAATAGCCATAGTGATAATGCAGCTTTAATTAGTTTCATCGTCAAATATTCTCCGCTTTTAATCGCGATTTTTCTTATAAAAGATGTGAATCAATTACTCAGAAACATTAAATCCCAACATCATCCCGGCATGCAGATGCTCAGATATGTGACAGTGAGCCATCCACTTACCGGGATTAGAAGTTTCCATGACAATATCAACGGTATCTCCGGGCCGGACAAGTGCGGAATCTTTCCAAACTAAATTTGTATTTCTCTTTCCATTGACAGCAGCCACGACAAATCTTTGGCCATGGAAGTGTATTGGATGCTGCATAGGATGTGGCGAATTAGGGTCATTGTAGAGGCGAATCTTAACGAAGTCTCCGCGTTTGAACTGCCAGTTAATATCCATATTAATTGCTTTAGTTTTGGTGTCGATGAGTTGCCAGACGATGGTCTTGTCGGTGCTGGCGCGGTTCATGGCGGCCATTTCGTCGGTCCATTCTATACCACGGTCGTCATTTAATTGGTCTTGGCTAGCACTGCCATATCCTTTGTGTTGACTATGGCCCTCGTGCTGACTATGGCCCTCGTGCTGACTAGGTGCCATTGTGGGCATGTTTGCCTGATGCTTAGCACCATGTGTCTGATGGTTCGCAGGCATGTTATCTGATTTCAGCAAGAGGCTAATCGTGAGAAATTTGTCAACTTTGCCGTCTAGTTTGCGCTTGACCTTAGCTAGGTCAGTGACCTTGGCGCCGGGTACCCTTAACTGCTTAAAGTCATGAGAAAGAGCGCTGGCTCGATCAGCACTTACCACTACTTTCCCCAGGCTTACCTTTTTTCCGGGTTTATTATTTAAGATCTCGTAGGTTCCCGGTACTTGATAACTAACTTCGACTATGTAGCGTTCAGATGGCGCTACAATCACACTATCTACCCAGGTTTCCCGCTCAAAAAGCCCGGCATCGCTACCCACAAGCTTCATGCGAGCGCCAGGCAGGGCAAACTTGATAGTGCGTGTATTGGCAGTGTTGGTCAAATAAAGGCGCACAACCTCATCAACTTTGGTGTTGAATTGAAAGTTATCCTGGCCATTAATCAGAGTCACGTCGCCATACCTACCCATCAGCGTATGCGTTACGTGATCGCGATAAAACGGATCAGCATCTTTGACTGAGGTATCATCGAGCAGAAGTGCTAGTTCCTGATGCACGGGATTATAAAAATTCGGATCTTGCGGAGTTACCCAAAAGTTCCCGTACATACCGAGTCCTTGGCTGTAGTCCTCGCGAATATGAGGGTGGTACCAGTACATTCCGGCGTCAGGGAATTTAAGGACGTATTCAAACGATTCCCCAGGGGCAATGGCTTTCATCTGTCCAACTCCGATCACGCCATCGTTACGATAGTCTAGCCTTAGGCCATGAGGGTGAAGGCTGGTTGGGATGTCTGTTAAATTTTTTAATGTGACACGGACCGTGGCGCCTTGTTTAACTCTCAGCACTGGGCCCGGCACTGATCCATTGTAAGCTAGGCGCCTGATCCATTGGCCGCCAACCTTCTGTTTGACGGGGTATGCTGTCAGTGCATAGCTATCGCCATCGGCCAGGTCAACAATTTGCATGGGTTTGGCTTCAGGTAGTCCCTCGGTACTAGTGGGGAAGGTGTCCTTGGCGGCTGTATCGGCGAGCCCGGTGGCTACATCTGGAGTGGGCCCATCAGCTTTTGCAGCCTGCGGTGGGTCCTTGAGGGTGCAGGCACTGAAGCCAATCGAGGCAATTACTAGGTGGTGTCGGGCGAGTATCTTCATCTCAAAAATCCTCATGGTCTTAGTTTATCGGGGGCAAAAATCTTGGGAGCCCTTAGCTGCTCACATCTCAATGATCGACTATTTGGCATCAGAAATTAAATATTCCTAAACGATAAGCTCATAGCTTAATGCGATGGGCATCTCAGGTTGATAGCAAAAACCAATATACAGATAGTTAAAGCAAATTTTACACCTGAAAGATCGCCGTCGATAATGAATTGGTAGAGCCGAGACCCTGCGCCGCAAGTGAAGTGTTTAACGAAAATTACTTACTTTACACTCTAATGGAGCACGCCACATGAAAGCTAAGTCCCTTCTAATGACAGCGTTTTTGCTTGCATCATCCTCTGCTGTCGCTGAGCCTGCCTTCAATCGCAATTCTTGGACTAGTTGGCAGGGTAAGTGGGGTGGCGATTTCTGGACACCGGGTAATTTTGGTACCAGTCAATTAATGACCTGCGTTGGTACAGATGGATCTGACGGATCGCCAGAGTTTTGGGCTTCAGGTATGGGAGATGATGCAGCGCGAAATGCTTACCAGCAAACTCTCGACTGGGTGAACGTTGCGAACCGTGATCCAGCTTATACAGAAGTGTACTGCGGTTACTGAGTTTAGATTCTGATCGGGATCAAGTATGCCGACCATTTAATCAACCACGGAGTTAAGCTATGTTAAAAAATCAATCTTCGTTGGATAGTAGTAGAGTAACGTACCCAGTAAAAAGTTTGACGCTTGCGAGATACTCCGAGACTTTTGAGGTGTTACAAGAGGTGTCGCGAGAGTACGCTCCCCTAGCAACGACCCTTGGCACTTTGATCCGTGAGTATGCTCCACGGGACTATTCGCTCTTGGACGTAGGTGCAGGAAATGGGCGTCTGCTAAGTCAGTTAGAGGTCAATACAATTGGCCATAGATTAGTTACCTATGAAGCCGTGGAACCAAATCCAATCCCAATTAAGGATTTGGAACAAGTAATTGCTGGACTGCATTCAGATCAGAAATTAATTAATAAAAAACAG
>OMIY01000326.1 GCA_900299215.1 bacterium
CGTAAGACCCTGACACCAAGTCGGATTTATTGCGCCTCCGCAGCGGGACCGACACCCTCTGCTTCGACGGCAGCTTAATTAAGCTGCGAGTGCGTAATCGTTGCCGACTAAGCGTTGTTACGCGTTTTGACGGGGTCACGTAACCACCCCCGGCATGCTCTCTAACTCATCAGCCGCACCCGTCGAAACCGGAACGCCCCCAGAGTAGCCCCTCACTATATAGGGGTGCCTACCGAATGTCTACTTAGTTTCGTGTTAGAGTGCGATGAGACGACCGACCACCTCTGGCTCACTTTCAGCCCAGGAGACACCCGATGCACCCACTTTGGTTCATACCAATTTCAGCCGTCCTAGTCCTGGCCTCAAAAGGTCCACTTTTGATCGCCATGAGCAAGGAGGGTACTGGTTACGACAATCACCATCCTCGCTCGCAACAGGCTAGGCTCACAGGATGGGGTCAGCGGGCCTTGGCTGCCCATCAAAACACCATCGAGAGCTTCCCGATCTCTGCCGCGTGTTTACTTACGGGGTATACGCTGGGCGTCAGCACCGATCGCCTAACAATCCTATGCGCTATATTCCTAGCGTGTCGCCTGATTTACATTTACCTATACGTTGCTGACAAAGCTCTGCCGCGTTCCCTTGTTTGGACACTTGCTTACTTCACTTGCTTAGCCATGCCGCTACTTGGACTGATTTGAGTTTGTAAAAAGAAAAATCCCGATGCGGGGTGACGCATCGGGATTTTTGAACTTTAACTAAACTTACTGAACGACAGCCTGCTCCGAGCTCTGCTCATACTTATTACTGTCCCAGCAATCCATACCATTGTTGCTATGATCTTGATTACAAGCAGCGTGGCCACCTGCCTGAGGATCGATAGTAATTTCTTCAGCAAAATCAGGACAACCGCTGCCTACCCAACCACTAGGGGCATCTGGCGAAAAATCACTCGGCAAGTAAGCTGGTATAGCTGTCGTCGCTGGCTGAAGATCGGCACCTACGTCTGCGGAAGTCAGCACGTCACCAGTCTTGCTGAAGTGCGCCCGATTAGTGAAGGTGTAGGTTGTGCCACCATGATCACCTTTGTGCTGGAACAATGCGGATCCTTTGTCACCACTGAGGTAAGCGATGCCACGGTCAAAGAATTCCACGGGTGAATTGTTGAAGGTCTGGTTGCCTTTATGCGCCAATTTAAGACTACTTTGTCCCGATTGCTTCAGATCCAAGGAAACTTCGCGAACAAAAGTACTGGAGGTACCTTGCGTGTTTTTGTCTTTAGAAATCAGACTTACGATCCCGGCTACTGACATATCAAATGTAGTCGAGCGCGCGTAAGTCATCGAGCTTCCCTGATAAGTACCACTGCCGTCTGAAATGATAGTACCCTTTGGTCCCGTATCGGTGATGGTATCAAGCGTGATGAGCTGACGATGGGAGCCTTCGCCAGTATCTGCTTGGCAAAAGCCTATTGTTAACTTTCCAGATGCCGCCTGAGAATTATCGACAAAAATCCGAGCAAATTCATTGCCACCAGCGATAATTTTGTACTTGGTGCCAAACTTCATCCGGTCCTTTTCTACTTCCATATGGCAGAAGAAACCCGCAACTTCACTAAGTGAGCTCACCGATTGTTTTATCGTGTCGCCCATCATGCAGGCCTCTTGCGATTTTTTTCCTGCAAGTAGGCGCAGACTGGTCCCACTGGCCGTACCGCCAAATGCCTCTGGCAAATTAATCGCCAGGGCTCCCGCTAACTTTAAATCAGCAATGTTGGTTGCAGATCCAACCTTATTACTCGTGCTACCGCTGCCACCAGCACCATCTGCAGCATCGGTGCTGCTGTTGTCATCTTTGGAATCGCTTTTTGCCCCACAGGCACTGGTGAGCACCATCGCGAAACCGACACTGAAAAGTTTCACATGCTTACTGACTTTCATAGGTCCCCTTTAAGATTCAAGGTAGCGACGCAATCGCTACTATTAACGAATCAAGCTTTAGGCTGCCGCTCGCTGAGGCAAGAAGATAGCAACACCGTCGACTTCAACGTTGATGCCACCTTCGGTTGGAGATAAGACAATCAACTTGCCGGCGAGACGGAGTTCGCGACGCGTTGCACCGACCAAGGCCCATGGATCGATAGCCATCACCGCACCGGAGGCAAATTGCAAACTGATGCGACCATCAGCGGTGAAGTCCAAACCTATGAAGTCAAACCCAGCCGCTTTTGAATTCTGCGTTGCAGACTCCACTGCTGGACGGGGAGGGAAATTTGTCGTGGCCATCTTGGTCTCCTCCATTGCTTTAACGACTGGTGGCGGTGATGCCTCAGCCTGTGCGGCAATCAATTGCATTGCTTCATGTCGGTCATCACGATTGCTGTCTTCAACTTCGGGAATATTCCCCTCGGCCTCAATTTCAACCTCGAGATTTCTCTCCAGTTGATCCTCAGATGCTTCATCGACCTCACCAACGTCATCGTCTAGTGGATCGGCGGCGTCGCTAAAGCTTGTGTCAGCTGCTTCAATTTCCTCAGCACTCAGATCCTCGAATTCGTCAGCCTCTTCCTCAGTCGCAAGCAAGTCAGTTGGTATGGTAGGCTCGGAGATCACAGGCGTCGCATCTAGAGGCACTAACGATTCATCAGGTGCTGGAGCATCTACATTATCCTCTAAAGCCTCGACGGTATTTGCAGCCAGTGAATTTGCTGCTTCATCAGTCTCAGCAGACGCTTCAACCTCTGTGTGAACGTCATTTACTTCAGTAGATACCAAAGCAGTCTCTGGAACTGCGTCGGAAATCGCCGCCATCGGGACTTCCTCATGAACCTCAGCAACTGATACTTCTGCCGGAATCTCTTCGGTAATCGCTACCGGGATCTCATTGGAATTCACTTCAGAGTGTGCGTCTTCTTGCGCAGCTTCAGCATGAGCCTCTTCAATCACGGCCTCATCCGCTACAAGATGCTCAGGCTCCACTTCGACTTCAGCAGTAAGCACCTCTGCCACAGGTAATTTTGGCACCTCAGCGACTTCAAGAGCGGCTACTTCTTGACCAAGATCTTCATGAACAGCTTCATGAACAGCTTCATGAGCTGCTTCGTCGTGATCATCAGCAATCAGCACTTCCTCAAGATCGTGCTCATGATCAAAGTCGGCACTGCTCGCCATATCTTCAGCGGTATCATCTGCATGATGATGATCTTCATTGACTGGATGTTCTTCTAACGCGTGCGCATCCTCAGTTGGCACCACATCCAAGGTAACATCTAGTTCCTCATCAAGACTCTCGCTAACTGCCTCCAACTTTACTGCATCCACATCTTCATGAAGTTCATCGGTGGCATGAGCCTCAAGTACAGGTACGGGGTCGGATGTATGACTTTCGAATACGACTTCTTCTTCATCCGAACTAGGTGTGACTAAAACGTCTTCGCTCACCACTTCGAAACTATTTTCTTCGATCGCCTGTAAGGGTTGAATTGGTTCAATCTCAGATTCAGCCTCGATTTCGTGATGCTCAGCAACAACCTCTTCCTCATCTTGCAACGCTGGCGCTGGTCCTGATGTTGGTGTGATTCCATCCACAGATGGCTCTGCCATGAGTTCGACATCTGCTAGATTGACATCAATTGCTGGGCCATCGTGATTAACGTGCTGAGGAACTCCTAAATCATCTAGCTTTACTTCTTCGCCTTCACCAAAATTCTCTAAGCCGCCTACGCCTCCCGTCGATTCGTCTTGATGAGCGTCTTGGCTGTAAGGCGCCAAGGCCGCGATGAATTTCCCAGCACCGTGACGTTCAATCACCTCTTGCAGTGATTCACCGGGCTCGGCAATTTCTTTGTAGATGGAGACGATTTTTGCAATGAGTTTCGGCAATTTTGCCGATGGTACGCCGTCTGCCATAAAAGCGGCCATCTCCGGGATTTGAGAGTTTTTCCCACCTAAACTGATCCTGTAGCCGTTGCTATCACCAAGAACCGATATATCTAGGGTATGCGTCGCAACACAGCCACGCGCACACCCGTTGATACCAATTTTTAGGGGGTTTTCGAGTTTGATCGCCGCTAGCTCGGCGGCAATTTCCATACCGGCGCCCATTGCATCTTGCTGATGCTCTGGGCAAAGTTCGCCTACACAATTAACGGGCTGGTGTAACCCATCCTGGTAATGCCTGACACCAAGGCCCGTAGATCTCAATGCACTAGCGATGCGAGCCACATGCTCTGGAGCGACGAATAAAGCTAGACGCTGATCCTCCGTAGCTTTTGCTAAGGCCGAGTCATGGTCGCAAAGTTCGGCAATCTTTCTTAGCTGCGCCGGAGTATAGACACCTCCAGGTGCCTCCGTCGACAGCAAGACTTGACCGTTCTGTAGTTTGAATGCCGTACCCATGACCCATCCGTCCGCTCTTTATTGAGCTCGTTTAAAGGATCGGTCAGCACTCCAAGAATCTTTAGATTTCAGCGGATTTAGTCACTGAAGGGATTGTTGGAAAATCGGATACAAATAAAAAAAAGTCGGCGTTGTAGCGCCGACTTGAAAAATCAGGGAGGTAACATTTTTTCGATTAGTCCAAATGTTCCATGTAATCACGGAGGCGTTGGTTCATCAGAGCTTTTGAAGTCCAGAAGGTCTCAGCTAGCTGCTGAATGATATCGATAGAACTATCGATAACTTCGACTTCTTTGCGTAGCATTTTGCCAGGTATCAGCAGGAGACCGGCAAAAATGTTTGCCTGGATCTCAAGCAGCTCTGCAGGAGAATCAACGAAGGAGCGGAAGGAAGAATGACCGACTCGCGTTAGGTGGGCAAAGAGCTCTTTAGCGAGCAAAAAGCGCACATAAGGCCTGATTTCTGGGCCACGGTAACGGACGGTCGTCACCGACGTTTCGCCAGTTCCTTCCGTATCGACCTTGATCGTGCGCTCGATGGTGTCATCAGCGATCAGGTTGATACCGTTAAACAGCTTATAAATTTCGGGCAAATAAACCGGAGCTTCTGTGAAGTTGCCGGCATTGATCACTGCTTCCGCTGCTTTTACAATGCTCGGGCGGTCAGTGTCGAAGATTTCTTCAAAAGGCTTTTGAGCACCGTCATTTTGCCAACGAGTCGGGTTTTTAAAGAACTCTTTTTTCAAGTTCTCAAGGCTGCGCCCTTGCAGAGCGAAAGAACCGTAACCACGGTACTCGAAAACTGCTTCTTCAAGTCCAACCTTGCCCGAAGCGATGTCGATCAGAAGACGCTCATCGATCGCAAGGTGGTCGGCGATGCTACGAAGCGTGGAGAGAGCGCGAATATTTTTCTTGCCCTTCTTCCAGTGGCTACAATCGGCCGGGTCGTAGCCCAGGATGGCGCCTACGTCCTGGTCGATGACCTTGACGTTGCCCTCGTAACGGATTTCGAGAGCTTCTTTGCAGAATTTAAACAACGTCGCAGAATGCGGATACCTGTTTTCGGCCGTCTTTTTCATGACCGAGTCCTCCCTGGAGTTAACGCCTTCAAAGCAAGAAACGGCCTAATGGCCTGGGCGGCGCAGCATCCTGCCACGCATTTGACGACTAAATTGATTATTGGAGCCTAGTACAATTAGAAACGATTTTACCCGAACGGTCAAGGAGGCGAGAAAAAGCCGCGAATTAGGTGGCCGTTATGAGACCTTTACACCAATTCGCAGCCTAGGTGAAAATCTGATCTGTTTACTTAACCGCCTCAAGTATGGCGATTGTCATCGGTCCTGGTAGCTTGCTAATTTTGCACTCAACCATCTCAGCAACTTTATTGATCAAGCCCTGAGCCCGCTCTGGAGCTTCTCGCTCGCGTCCTTTAAGACGCACCGTTACCTTGACCTTGTCCCCACGCTCAAGGAAGCGCTTAATAGCCGATACCTTGGTCTGCAGGTCGTGGTCGGAAATATTGACCTTGAGCTGAATCTCTTTAAGTTCCGAAGTCTTAGCCTTACTCTGGCGAGCCTTCTTCTTCTCGTATTCAAGCTTCTTGAAGTCTTGGATGCGGACCACTGGGGGGTCTGACTTATCGCTGACTATGACCAGGTCCAGTCCCTGCTCATCGGCTTGACGCAAGGCCAAATCGGCCGACACGATATCATTGACGCCCTCTCCCACAAGCCTGACACGGGGTACTGAGCGCGCCATCGCGCGAGTAAAAATATCCAATCGAAACAGTCTCCTCTGACGTTAACACGTACCTGGCAAGCCCTTGCCAGATTAGTTCTCATACCTGAAATCGGGCAATAAATACAGCATATTTGCTCATCGCTACGGCATTCTTGTGCCCTCGCTTGCTAGATTTTGCCGGGTCGCGCATAATTAGGCGAAACAGCAGATATTTCTAAAAGTTATAAGGGGAATCTCCATGGCAAAACTAACCAGTCTACTGACAGGCGCAGCTTTAGTTCTGGGCAGCGCCTCAGCCTCGGCAGCAGTTTGGGAAATCGATGCAAGCCACTCCTCCGCCAGCTTTAAAATTAAGCACTTAGTGGTGGCCAATGTTCGCGGTGAAATCGGTGGCATGAAAGGAAGCATAGACCTAGACGACAAGAATCTCGACAAAGCCAAAGTCGTCGCAACTCTTGATCCTGCAACTATCGACACTAAGAACGCTGACCGCGATAAGCACCTACGCAGCCCAGATTTCTTTAACGTCGAGAAGTGTAAAGAAATTAAGTTTGAATCTAAAACCGTCAAAGGCACGGCCCCTAACCTCAAGGTAACTGGCCCCCTCACCCTTAACTGCATCACCAAAGACGTCGAACTCACTGTCGAAGGTCCTACCGCTGCAGTTAAAGGGTTCAAAGGTGAACTCCACCGTGGTTTCACCGCAACCACCTCAATTGATCGTAAAGACTTTGGCATTAGCTGGAACAAAACCCTCGATGGCGGCGGCTTAGTTATCGGTGAGAAAGTCGACATCACGCTAGATATCGAAGTAGTCGGTCAAGAAAAGCCAGCTCACTAAATCACGGCTTTTACGGTAGATGCAATCCAGCCCTGACGCTTAGAGCGCCAGGGCTGCGTCATCGTGAGGATGCGACGTCAGACACCGTGAACGGCGCTGCGTTTCGCAAATAGTTCGGGGCTGCCTTCGTCTTGATCGGCAGCTGCATCATCTAGGGGCTCATTGTCAAAGTCTGTAAGCGAGCTAATGAACCCAACGATGCGGTAAAGTGTGGCCGACATAATGAAGGCAAAGAAGCCTACAAATACTGTCGCCGTCACATGTTTAAAGAGTAGTGAAAAATCGCCAGAGATTGCTCCTCCCTTGTTGGCAAATACGGCAGTCAACAACATACCAACTACGCCACCAATACCGTGACAAGCAAACACGTCGAGTGTGTCAGCCAATCTGGATTTCAGCCACTGCGCGTTAACTGCCCAATTGGAAATCAGAGCCGCCACCGCACCGATAATGACACTTGCACCCACGGTGATGAAACCCGCAGCAGGTGTCACGGCAACCAATCCGACTACAGAACCAATCGCGGCATTCAGGGCACTGGCTCGACGACCGCAAATCACGTCAACCAAAACCCAAGCCACCATCGCCGCCGCAGCCGCAGTGTTAGTCGTCAAAAAGGCCGTTACAGCACCACCGTCAGCAGCCAATTGCGAGCCTGCATTGAAACCAAACCAACCAAACCACAAAAGTCCGGTACCAAGCAGCACGAAGGGGATATTTGCTGGGATCACGTGGTGGTTGCCGTCGCCGCGACGTCCTACTGCCAAGGCACCAGCAAGGCCTGCAAAACCCGCAGTCATATGGACTACGGTGCCGCCCGCGAAATCCAACACGCCCCATTTACGCAACAGACCGTCCGGATGCCAGGTCCAATGTGCTAACGGAGCATAAACAAACAGCGTGAAAAGGATCATGAAGAATACAAAAGACGAAAATTTAATTCGTTCAGCAAAACTGCCGGTCACCAAAGCCGGTGTGATGATGGCAAATTTCATTTGAAACAGGGCAAATAAAGCTAGAGGAATTGTCGGGGCCAAAGCAGGAAGTGGGGCTGCGCCGACATTCTTAAACATGAAGAAAGTCCTGGGATCACCAATCAGACCATAGAGGGAATCGCCAAACGATAAGCTAAAGGCTACGGCAACCCAAAGTAAACTCACGACACCCATGGCGATAAAGCTCTGAAACATCGTTGTAACTACATGTTGGCGGCTGATCATACCACCGTAGAAAAAAGCTAGGCCCGGCGTCATGAGCAAAACCAGCGCCGTTGATGCAAGCATCCATGCTGTGTCGGCGTTATTGATGGGATCAACTGTGGTGGTGGGGCTGACTGCACCTGGCACGCTAACCAGCGCACCGCCAATGATGACAACGGCTAAGGCCGCCAGCGCCGTGAGACGCTTCCTGCTACTCATGGGGGACTCCTTTAATCTTTTAGAAACAACGGCTCTAAAAAAACGGCCCGGCCCAACTGCGGTGAATTCAACTCTAGGTCAAACTCGCGCAATCAAACTTAAAGCCACGGGGATCATAGCAAACTTTTTTTGTCTCAAACAATACGAGAGTTTGTAAAAATCAAAGTAAGGTTGCAGCTGCCGTCGCCAGCTCACTGCGCTCACCTTTTTTCAACGTAACGTGCGCTGCGATTGGTTCACGACGGAACTTCTCGATCACATAAGTAAGGCCGTTGTTTTGTGAATCGATGTAGGGATTATCAATCTGATAGGGGTCCCCGGTCAGAACAATTTTGGTCCCTTCACCGGCACGCGTCAGAATCGTCTTAATCTCATGCGGAGTCAGGTTCTGCGATTCATCCACAACAAAATAAATGTTTGGCAGAGACCGTCCACGAATATAGGTCAGCGGTTCCACCTGTAGCATGCCTTGATTGATCAGCTCCTGGTAACTCTTGCTCAGGCGCTTTTGCCGCGTGTGAGTGCCACCGCTAAGAAGTAGCTCTAAGTTGTCATAAATAGGCTGCATCCAAGGATTTAGCTTCTCATCTAAATCCCCGGGTAGAAACCCTATGTCTTTACCTAGTGGAAATACCGGCCTCGCCACCAGTAACTTGTGGTACTCGTCCTCGTCAGTCGTCTTCGCCAGGCCGGCAGCAATGGCTAGCAAGGTTTTGCCTGTGCCTGCATTACCGCTGAGTGTCACCAACTTGATATTGTCATCAAGCAAAGCTTCTAGAGCAAAAATCTGCTCTATATTGCGAGGATAAATCCCCCACACACCTTCAGCCTGATTCTCAAGCATGCGCACTACGCCTTCGTGCATATCATACTTGCCATAGACAAACTGTGTAGAGTCGTTCTCATCTTCAAGGACGACAAACTGATTGGGCATGATATCAATACCGGCCAGCCGAATCTCACGCTTGGTATAAAAGCCGTTGATAGCCTGTGCATCAACTTTGAGATTCAGAATCCCGCTGTATAGATGAGAGATGTCAACCTTGTCGGCCTCGAAGTCCTCAGCTTGGATACCAAAGGCATCAGACTTGATCCTCAGGTTTGAGTCTTTGGTGATGACAATGACTGCCCTAGTCTCACCAAACTGCTTTTGCATAGTTAAAGCGATAGCTAGGATATGATTATCGGTGCCGTCAACAAGCAGCTCCGGTAGGATCTCCATGTTGTGTCCAAGGTAGACAAAAAGGCTACCGCTGTCCGTCCGATCATCGAACAACTTGACCCCGGACGATAATGTACCCCTAGCACGCAAGCGATCCAAGATTCGTGACACCTCGCGGGCGTTGCGACCAGTCTCACTTAGATCCTTCTTGAATGTGTCTATCTCCTCAATCACGGAGATTGGAATCACCACGTCATTGTCATCAAACTTAAATATACTGTCCGGACTGTTTAGAAGAACGTTAGTGTCTAGGATGAAGACCTTTTTCATGGGACTCTTTTGGCCGGGGCCGTAGAAAAATGTTTGTCTGCTAAATATAGATACTTACTAAACCATTGTCATGAGTTATTATCCAGCAAAGAACCTGTAAAAGATGTTAAAGGGGACTGGGGACATGGAGCTTGATGCCGCTCAAGCGATCAGTGAACTGTCACGACAGCACCGCGAACACTTCCAAAAACAGCGAATGATCCTGCCTTTCGCCGATTTTTTGGAGCTGGTCAGGGAAAACCCGGGCGCCCTAACGCGCAGTGCCGCAGAATACATGCGCGACACCTTTGATCACTTTGGACAACGCGAACTGGGCAAAAACCAAGGCTCACGATTCAAGCTCTTTGACATCAGCCGCGAGAAGACAGGCCCCATTGTCGGTGGCGAGTCGGTACAAGACGATATCTATCACGTGCTTCAGGCTTTTGTACGCCAAGGCTACGTGAATAAGCTCATCTTACTTCACGGCCCCAATGGCTCCGCCAAGACTTCGACCATCGAGGCGATCGCCTACGGTATGCAAAAGTACAGTGAGCTATCCGAGGGGGCTGTTTACAGCTTCAATTGGATCTTTCCGAACGACAAAACCGCGCCTGCTCCCCTAAAGGGCGACAGTGGACCCATAGGCTTTGGCGCCCTTTCAGAGAAAAATGCCGACCTTCACGGGTCCTATGCACTACTCGACGACACCCAAATTGCCTCAAAAATATCCTCCGATTTTAAAGACAATCCTATCTATCTAATACCAATGCCACAGCGTGAGCGGTGGCTGCGCAAATGGATTGCCGCGAGTCAGGGACGGCGCCCTGAAGATGTTGAACTTCCACCTCATATCCGACAATCGGGACTCTCAAAGCGCAACCAGCTAATATTTGAAAACCTACTTAACGCCTACGATGGCGACGTCGCCAAGGTGCTTCGACACGTTCAGGTGGAGCGCTTTTTTTATTCACGGCAGTACCGCGTAGGCATTTCTACTGTCGAGCCACAAATGGCTGTCGATGCGATAGAAAAACAACTGACCATGGACCGCAATATCGCGAATTTGCCGTCCCTTCTTCATAACATCCGGTACTACGAAGCTCAGGGTGAGCTGATCGAGGCAAACCGCGGACTGCTAGAGTTTTCGGATCTACTCAAGAGACCTTTGGAGTCGTTTAAGTACCTACTGACTACAGTCGAAAAGTCATCGATCAGCCTGCCGTCCTCAACGGCCAATCTAGACATGGTGTTCCTGGCAACCACCAACGAGAAGCATCTAGATACGTTTAAAACAATCCCCGATTTCAGTTCGTTTAGAGGCAGGTTTGAGCTGATTACCGTCCCCTACCTTCTGCGACCATCCCAGGAGATGCAAATCTATACGCGCGACGTCGAGGCACTATCGAAATCCAAGCCCTTTGCCCCACACTCGCTCAAACTCCTGTGTATTTGGGCCGTCATGACGCGCTACAAACAACCGGACCCAGAATATTACGAGAGCAACTACCGCGGCCTGGTTGCCAAGTTAGATCCCCGCAGTAAAGCACGCCTTTACGAGGACGAACCCCTACGTCCTGTGTTCAAGAACACGGAGGAATCTCAACTGCGCGAACTCCGCCCCCGTATTATGAGTGAGTCAGTGGGACTCGTAGTTTATGAGGGTCGCTTTGGCGCCTCTCCGCGCGAGATCAAACAACTGCTGCAACGCAGCGCCCAAAATCCGCACCACCAAACCGTAACTCCGATGGTCATCTTCGAGGAATTAGAAAGGATGACCAAGGACCGAACCGTCTACGAGTTCTTACAGTTTGAACCGCGCGGTAAGTACCATGACGCAGCTCAGTTTATTGGTGTGATCAAGGATGAGTTCGCCGACATCTTTGAACTGGAAACCCTAAAGGCGATGTCCATGGTGGCAGAAGAGGAGTACGAGAAGTTACTCAGTCGCTATATTGAGAATGTCGTCGCCGAGGTTAAACGCGAAAAGATCTACAACACGGCGTCGGAGCAATACGAGCCTGCCAATCAGACTCTCATGCAAGAGATCGAAAGGATTATCGGCATCCAAGGTTCCGCTGAGCGTCACCGAGAAGGCATGCTGAGCCGCTTGGCAAGCTGGCGCCTAGACCACCCTCGTGAGGAATTAGACATTGCTCAGATCTTCCAAGACATCTTGGGCCGGATCCAGGAGCACTACCACTCGCAGCATAAGAATGTGGTCCAGGTTATTTACCAAGCGATGCTTGCACTAGGCACGGACGACGAACGCACCGTCAGTGACAAGGATAAAGATGCCGCACGCGAGACGTATAGAGAACTCGAGCGTCGCTTTGGCTACGACGAAGTATCCGCCCGAGAATCGCTTAAATTTATGCTCAAACACAACAAAAAGCGCAAGAAAGCAAACTAAACTCGCTCCCGAAGCAGCTGCTTGACTTGTTCAGGCAGCTGCTGACCGCTTGCCAAACGCTTGTCCTCGACATAGATGCGACTGATGTGAACTCTCGTATCGCCAGAAATTAGTGACGGTGAAGCATAGTCCTCGATGGCAAATACACGGGGGAACTGCTGATCGTCTTTCTTTATGAGACGCAGGTAATTGTGGCTCAACTCATGCTCGCGCCTAGTCCTAAAGGTTGTCAGTGAACTTTCGGACGATACCTGTTCGAATGGTATGCATTCGCGCCCCAATAGATCACACGCCGCCTTAGTTGCATGCTCAGCTGCACTGCGGTCCTTGCCTGTAATTTCAAAGACTCGCTTCCACAGTCGCCGATTGCGCAAAAGCTGTGCTAACAGCTCTTCAAATCGCGCTCGCTCAGCCTTAGGGAGCTTCTCCGCAGCTGCCAGGAGACAGGGCTCAATATTGTACTCATCGAGTTCAGCATAGGCAGCCAGGTCAGTCGGCATCGTCCAGCCACCTAGCATCCGAGCCAAATGGGCTAGCATGGCCTCGGCCGCAACAGAGGTCTTGTGAAAATAGAGCTGCAGGTACATCGAGTGCCGCGCTCGCAAGTAGTCTTCGAAGGCCGCCAACCCAGATAGGTTGATGGCCATGTGCACGCCTTGATCACGCTCATCGAAGTATATGGACAGTGATTCTTGAATTCTTGTGGCATCGAAGATCCCGTAAACCACGCCGCACTCACGCGAATCCCTGAGTAGATAATCCATACGGTCAGTATCGACCTCGCCTGAGATGAGCTCATGACATAGCCGGTAGACCCCATGCTTTATGAGAGGTGACTCGGGCGACGGCGCAATCGCAGGATTTATCACACTTACGACGTCTCGTGGATCGATGCGCAGGCTACCACGGTGATTCTGATTAATCTCAGTGAGGAGCTTATCTACTAACAGTAAAGTATAGACCTCGTGCCGCACCGATTTGGTGCTTGGATCCTGGCCCGAAGCTGCAATGTTTAGGCAAGACTCCTCTAAATATTCTCGGAGATAGCTGGGAATTTTGTCACGATTCGCCGTGAGCATCGACTTCCAACTTGGTAGAAAGCGCTCACCGCTATGCGAATACGGCGGGTGACCTAGATCATGAAGCAAAGCAGCTAGACGCACTGTTTGCAGTATGTATGCAGAGCCAAAAATCTCATCAATAAGAGGAAAAGTCGGGGCTAGAAGTCCATGCACTAAAGTCTGATTGCCAATCTGAACCCCGCGACGTTCAATCGCTGCAAAATCTCGATATCGCCCACAGCTTTGCGCTAGGCGCTGCTGATTTGACCGCATCTTGCTCCAGGTAAAACCTGTCAGCTGCATCACCCCCAGTGAATGCTCGAAGCGGGTATGCGTTGCTCCCGGAAAAACCAGAGAAAGAAACGCAAGTTGCTTGATGCGGCGCAACCGCTGCACCATCGGATGATCGATCACCTGATCTTCAAGCGCTGTGATATCTACGGTGCCATGCACATTGCCACGTATACGACGCACAATCTCTAGATCTAAATCACTCACGATAGTAACTACCTATGATGTCTTGCACATGACTGATTCCTCGCAGCTTAAGCTCCGCTGCCAGTTCAACCAGAAGTTGCTGCACTACCCAAGGACCACGATAAACGAGAGCCGTATAAATTTGGACAGCACTGGCGCCGCGCACCATTTTTTGGAAAATATCAGCCCCACTAAGCACTCCACCAGTAGCGATCATCGGCAGTGCACCGCGGTGAACTTCGTAGGCCCACTCTAAACATGCCGTGGATAACGCCATCAGAGGATGGCCACTTTGACCACCAGCTTCCGGCTGCACCACACGATGAGTATTGCTGACAATAATGCCGCGAAATCCACGCTCAGCAATTGCTTCGATCATCGCCTGAAACTCACTACGATTCATGTCTGGATCAAGCTTGACCCAAACCTTAGGTAGCAATGAGCCAATCTCATCGGCAAGACATTGAATAAAAGTTGGTGTCGCAAGCTCACGCAAACCAGGAGTATTTGGCGACGATATATTGACTACAAAATAGTGCGCCAAATCGCTGAATGCCGCCATCACCTGCAGATAATCATCGATGGCTCTCTCATTAGGCGTATTTTTATTCTTACCGCAGTTAATTCCTAGTGGCACCAGGTCGTGGCGCCAATTTAGGCGGCGCAAGCGATCAGCCACTGTTGCAGCACCGTCACTGTTAAACCCCATCCTATTTACCAGAGCCAACTGCTCCGGTTGACGGAATAAACGAGGCTTTGGATTTCCCGGCTGGGCTTGCGGCGTGACTGTACCAATTTCAAGCATACTAAAGCCCATTCGGGCAAAAGCTGAAGGCACGCGGCAATGCTTATCAAAACCAGCTGCCAATCCGATTGGGTGTGCCAAACTTCCGATTCCCGGAAGATCGACACCCATACCCGCAGTGAGCGGCTCGATGAAAGGCGTAGGCAGGTGTTCCAGCAACCCATGCGCCAAAAGGTTCATACCTAAATCGTGGGCAGTCTCGGCCGGCAGCAACCGCAGCATCGCTGTACCAAAGCCACCGACCCAGGAACCCAGCGATCCCCGCGGAGGCACATGGGTAATTGTTGCAATTTTAGCAGTTTCACTCATCGGTCGCAGCTTACTCGCCTTGCGCGAAGCACTCAAGAGATTAACCTTGGTAGGCAAATCATGTACAATAAACATATCCCCGCGAGCATTCGCTTCCTATCTCGACTCCGTTCCCTCGATCTCAAACGTCCCAATTGAACAAGCCCAATGCCCGTTAAGGTCGGCACCGGCCACCTCTAATAGGTAACTTAACCCTGTTATTTCTGGGAGATGCACCGTGAACTTGAACGTTCTTCGCTACCGCACACGTCCAGAGGAAGAATGGCGGACGTGGAGGTTCACCCCTGCCACCGGGCGCCTTCGTACCTACCTATACGTGAACGCGTCGCGCATGGAACTCAGCGATATTGCCTCGGGCTTGGTCTTTGCCCTTACAGGCAAGGTGGCGCCAAACAAAATCTACGAGGTGGCCCTGCAACTAAACGACGATGGAGGCCACACCTGGGTAATCCAAAGACGCGGCAACGTCTCCAGAGTCATGCGTGACGGTGTCGCCCTGCCTAGCGGTGACGGTGAAAAGGCGCTGGCCACCGCAATTTATGAACACGACCAGTCGATGATCTCTCAACTAGAGGTCGCACAATTCGAAATCCAAAGCATGGGCGAAGACCTCAAACTTGCCACAATTGGTGCAAGTTCGGAGTCAACAACCGCACAAAGCATCAAAGATATCGCGCTAAAACAGATAGCTAACTTAGCGGCTAAATGTGCCGACATGTTTAAGCTGCCGCAGCTAAGTGACCCCAGGATCACTCTCCAGGTCGCTGCCGATGCCGGACCAATCCACACCCAATACCATGAACTTGCCCGGCAGTTTCAGGACCTTAAAGAGGAGACACAAGGCTTTGTCGCCAACGAGACCCCACAGGTTGCCGCTTTGGCAAGCGAACTCGAACTCCTGGATAAACTTGCAGACGTGGCTTCTCCACTGTTGCAGCCAGGGGTAACACTCAAATCCTTAAAGGATGACTTAGCCAAGACCGATGGCGATGTCGCCGATCTGTGCGCTAGCATGGGTGTCGAGGTCACTGAGGGTAAATTGCCGCCGTGTGACTTTCGAAGTGCGATTGCCGTGCTAAGCCGGCTCGAAGCGTATTCACGGCTAATCCATGCAACTCAAGATGCTCGCCGTTACTACCAACAACACCTTGAACCTGCTCACCAGCGATACGTAAAACTCGCAGAAACTGGTGTCGCAGGTGATCGACAAGTTGCCAGTGAACTCGAGCAATGCCTGGCCTCCCTACAGGTAAGACTGCGCCACCGCGGCACCAAATCTCAGGGCTTAAGTCATGACGCCATGCGTCAAAAAACATGGTTTGATCGTTTCAAAAACAAACATGAAGAGACCACCGCCGTCCATGAGCTGCACGCCATCGACGAGCAAGTTGCTGCTGATTTAGAAACTGCGGAAATGGCAATCACATATGCTCTAAAGCGCATAAAAGACTTCAATACCGGCCTAGATGTGGCGCGTCAACAGCACGACCGCACTCTCGCTGCAATCGATAAAGCGCATGACAATTTACTGCGCAGCTACACTAAAATTCGCGAGCAGTGGCTAGCAACTGCCAAGAAATCCGCCCTACCAGAAGACCTGGATCTAAATAAACTTTTAGTCATAGCAACCAAGCACGGCAAACTCGCAGCACTGAATGAAAAACGCATTGATCTCATGCAAAGGCTCAAAGCATTCAGTACGAATCTCGTCAAAAGCGAACGTTTAGTGCGTGATTGGCGTCAACTTACCGGCAGTCAAAATGTGAGTGACCTGAGCAACCCAAGTATCCTACTAGGCGAGGTTCAGGGTCTACTTCGTTACCGAGACAACAAACGCAAGCGTCTCGATCAAATGCGCAGCGCAGCCGCCGAGGTCAAAGCAAGCGCCAATCTGCGCGAACTACTCAAAAACCGACGCAAGACCTTGATGACGACATGGCAAAATATCTTTGACCAGCATCATATCCCGGCATTTCCAATTCACGACGAGCGATGCCCAGAGTTTCTCAAGATTGCCACGATCATCGAAGCTCTATCGCTAGTCCACGTCACCCAGCAAACCAATGAAAAGAAAGTAACCATTGATGGCACTAACGATGCCGTTCTCAGCATCTACACTTGGGACGAGGAAAGGACTAGCCAAAAACATCGGCTGGCATTACTAAGCGCCATTGATGAAGCTGCCCCGGGAGAACCACGGATTTTCCTGATCGCCGATGATGACTTTGCGGCTATGTTAGCTCCCGCCGGATTTGGACGCGGACAAGTCGTAGAGAGAGCCCAAGCGGTAAGCCCTCCAATGAGAACCACGGCCAATACAGTTAACCAACCCCAACAAACAATGTCTCAAGCGCCGTCAAATCATACGCCAAATAATGCATCGCCATCCGGAGTCATCAGTGATCGTGCGCGCCGAGCGCTAGAGACTTTGACAAGCCGCAGAAACTGATTCACTTGATTGTTGGTAACCCAACAATTTAGTGCATCAGTTTTTCCCGGAAACCTCATCCAGCTCACGCGGACATGAGACTTCAGTGTATTGAAGATTCGGATTATCTGCGACTTCGAACCAATCAACAAACCACATACATCCACGAAGTAGGTCACTACGACCGGCAGTGCCAAAAAGCGTATTGCATTTTTCACGGACGCAGGATTTATAGGTCTCAAGCTCAGCATTGTATCCATGCTTTTGTTTGCAAGCTGACAAAATGCCGCCGTACTGCGCGCCAAGCTCAGAATCAGCCACATTCCACTGGCGGCTACATGCATTGAAAGCTCCAACGCCACCACCTGGAATCAAAAGATCAAACTGGCCACCGTTAACATCATGTCCAATGTTGGTGGCTTGGACGATCATGCGCTTGTTTACGAGCTTGCGAGCGCCTTTGTCTTCGCCGTAATGGCCTTCTCCGTTAAACTGAATCTCGTAGCACTTACCACAAACTGCCCCATTCGCAGGCACCGCTGCAAAGCCGTACGACAGAGTATCGCTTTTCGCCCACGGCGCCATTCCGAAACAGGTAAATCCGTCACCACCGCCGCAACTTGATTGATGCAGATAATGACGGCCGTGACTGTGGTTGTTGATATCGCAAGTTCCAACTGGGTTCATGCCTCCGCTAACATTGCCGGGCCAGCCGCAATGGGGTTTACAACAGTCCCAGTAACGCGTTGCATAACCGTTAGCCTGAGCCCTTGGTTTTTGCTGAGTCTGATCTGAGGGAGTCTGAGTTTGCGTTTGGTCGGGAGACCTTTGCTGAGGAAGTTCGGGTTGTCGATCTGGCCCCTGCTCGGCTGCCGACTTGGCCTTGTTGCAGTACGATATGGCGATAACTGCCATCATCATCGTTAAGAGACGAGTGCGATGTCTACGACCAAAAGCAAAGAGCATAAACGTTCCTCTTTAGGCTGATTTGGTTATGGGAGGAAGAGAAGGAGCAGAAGGGAGTAGCAGCATAATCAATTAACTGTTTATATTTTAACGGATTATCGGCCCAACACCAATGCTTACTAGACATGGAAATCGAATTGGTTGCTTTACGGAAGGGTCCTTCTACCTTCAGGAAG
>OMIY01000327.1 GCA_900299215.1 bacterium
AAAAATTGGTTGATTCGGGCATTGACCTTGTTGATGCCCTGATCGATCAGCCGATTGCTGTTATTGGCACTACGTCTACTAATTTAGTCGATCGCGTCTTTGATTTGCTGATATGAAGTCCAAATGCTCTGCCACCGAGGTGTAATAGTTGACGCCACGGCAGGGAATAGGCCCACCTGACAGCACTCCGGCGATTTGGTAGCGTCCATTCACTAAGTTGAAGAGCGGGCCTCCTGAATCACCACTGCAAGCTCCGCGGCGCCATGGATCGTTGATTTCAAGACGTCCTAGGTCGTCCTTACCGGAGTAGGTGGCAAGCGTGTAGCGTAGCGTGCCGCTGCCACCACCTGATTCAGTGATGCCAAATCCAGCTAAAAGTACCTCATCGCCTGGGTTAATTAACGAGTCGTCCGTAGCCACCGTCACTGGAAAATACGTTGATGGCGCATCGCTATTCAATTGAATTAGCGCAATATCGTGCGGTGCAATCTCGACTCCATTAGCCTTGTAGGCAGGGTGAATAGCCACTTTTTTTGCTGATATAAGTCGCTTCTTGTAAATCGCAGTATCACGATCTCGGCCGAAAAAAGCTGTAATCTGACTAAAGCCATCAACGCAGTGTGCAGCTGTGATCAGCAAGTCTTGACGTATCAGTGCCGAGCTACAAGTTGAGTCGCTCCCATATGAATCCGTCACGATCAGTCCGACAGTCGACGTTGCCTCCGGGCCGTGTTCGTTACCGGTAACATCGCGACCGCTGCGAATTCTGAGACCACTTGACTCTTCCGCCGCCCCTTGACAGCCGATAAAGACAATCATTCCGAAAGTTATGGAGGCAAATGCTTTTGGTAGTTGTATGGCAATCATCGCCTGACGCTCCCTTGCTCAAAAAAAGTCGGACCCAAAACAATGTGAATGAACATAACAAAACAAAGCCCCCGGTGGCTGAGGCGCCAGCGGAGGCTTAAGTTTAAGGGATTTGAGGTCTTAAGCTTGGTCCCACATAGGCGCCATCATCCAGATGCTGCTACAGCAACAACACATAATGCCTGAATGTGAGGTGTGACGGGACAAGGTTAAACCACTATTTGGGATTGAACAGCCAAACGAACCTGAATGGCTCCACCCAAACCACTAATTCAACCTCCTGCGGGTAGTCAAGAGGCAGCTTTGTTACAAAGTAAAATTTAAGATGCATTGCTTGCGCAGAAGCGATCACTCGGTACCCATCTTAGATGGATGTAACTCGTGTCATCTTTTCGTTCCTGATTTTGCCAAATTTTTTCGCAACTTTCCCGAATCGAGCGGTCGCTGTCTACCGGCGACCTTGCTTCCGCCAAGATCTTGCGAAGAGCTCGAATTTTAAGTCGCTCGCCAGTCGGCCCAGAATTTTCAAGCAGACCGTCAGTATAGAGAAAAATTCCGTCGCCGGCCTTTAGATTATGCACACTGAATTTAGGTTCAATCTCTTCTGTAAGTCCAAGTGGTGCTGAGGGCTGGGGTACCGCTTTGACTCCATCCTTGTTAATCATGATCAACGGTGTATGTCCGGCATTAAAGTAAAAAACTGCGCCAGTATTGAAATCAATCATGATCATTACCATGGACATGAGGCGTTCGCTTTTCTTGCCAGCTTTGCGAACTGCTTCGTTCATGGTCCGCACAATGCGCGACAGTACAGTTTTAGGGTCATCAATTGCTGGTGCCATTCTCAAAGCAGTTACGGCACCTCTAAAGGTACCGATTGCCGTGATAGTTACGAGAGCTGACAACATATCGTGCCCAGTGACGTCAGCAATTGCAACGTAGGCTCGGTGCGAGATAGGGTCATATTCAACACTCAACCAGTCTCCCCCAGCGACTTCTGCTGATCTAACTACGGAGGCAATTTCAAGTTCTGGAATCACTGCGGAGCTGTCGCCTATGGAGTTTGAAAAGGCTTGTGCTTGCGCAAGGCTAGATTTGAGTATCGATTTTTCTACTTGGATGCGAGTTAGATCTAAGCGAATTTGCTCCTGTAACCTAAGCTCACCGTGAAGTCGTCTAACGTTTTGTTCACTTGCTTCAGCAGCAAAAAAAGCATCAGTTTGTCTTTTGGCTAGTATGATCGATTGGAGTGCTGCAAAGCCAAGGAAGCCAAAGTTAGAAAGTCTAGGTATGCCCCATCCCTGGTAGAGAGCAATAACCTCTAAAAGCGAAAAAGAAGCCAGAAAGATGTAACCTATTAGAAAATGTTTGGCTCCGCTTCGACCATTGGATATGGCCTTCGAGATATTAAAAAAGTAGATAGTGGATAAGATGATCTGAATCGTCTGGACGAATATTTTTGCGTAATTGAAAACTTTAGGTTGTGTAAACAGAGTGAAAATTGCGAATGGTAAAACGATCCCTAACGTTATGGTTGTATATTGACGCTTGGTTTCGTTGGGGAAAAGGCTATTTATAAATTCTGTGAGAATAGGGAGAGAAAAATAATAAGTAATTAATTCCAGACGCCAGCTCCATGTGGCACCTAAATGAAGAAGTTCATCGAGAAAGTTTGCTTCTCCAACTAAAGTTGCGCGGATTAAGATAAGCAGTGAGAATATTGAAAACCAAAGATTGCTGACATCGCGACCTTCGGTGACGTAAATGCTTATGTGGTAGAAAAACATAAAAAGCATAATGCTGATGACGATCGCATCGATTGCCGATGCAAAAGTTCTCAGGTTGGTTATTGCGTCGGGATTGCCGATTTTCAAGCTACCACTTATTCCACCAATCGGGCCCGAGTAGTTGGTGACTTGCACTTCGATCTTTGTAGTTGTTTGCTTGGCATAAAATGAGAGGTAAATATTTTTTCCACCGGCAATACTGATCTGGCGTCGATGATCAACCTCTCCGATTTCTTTAACCAGCTGACCATCAATCTTTATCAGTGCGTGTCCCTTAAATTCAGCGAATTTAAGGGTATAGCTTCGTTGAGCGGCAGGTAGGATTATCTTCAGGCTGTAGTTGGTTATGCTCGGAGGTCTCACCTTTCTCCATACTGTGTCGATCTTAATCGGGGTACCAGAGTAATAATCGCTTTGGCTTAAATCAATAACCTCAGTCTGGTTGAAGTGGGGGATATCGGTCTTCTTATCATCATGAGTTAGGTGCGCCCCACTCAAGATTGTGGTGTCCCATAATGCGATGCCGGCATTTACCAGAAGGGCGGCAAGCAAAGCCATCACTACTGGTCGGTGAAAACTCCAACTAGGAAGCGTCGAACTAGCGGTAACCATAAGAAAGCTCATGCAGACTAAAGTTGTATCACTCTAGTTGTCTGCACGAATCGTGCCGCCAAATGTAAATAAATATATGTTTGGATTCGGGCTATTAGAGTATTTTATGTCGTCTCGTTTTTGACTATAAATTTAGCAAGGCGACCAAATATAAGGCATGGTTATTGTAGCGTGACTATGGAGATCGCTGGCTGATTCAAATCGGTTTCGTTGGTAGTAACTGAATTTAAAGGAATCCTTCCGACAAAGTTTACCTGATCTGATAGGCGGCGACCGATGAATGAAATATCACCATTGGCTGAAACAGATATCGAAGTAATTTGATAGCGATCAGCAGGCAGTATTGTCATGGCGCGGTTTGAAGCCAGATCAAAACGTTCAATGCCACTTTTTAGCCCGTCAGCAGTGGTCCCGATAATGACCAATCCACCGTTGTGAGATTTGATGTCAGTCTTGATCGGAAATTGCGAATCCAATTGATAATGTTGGATGCTACCAGCAGACGTTGGGTATTCCATAAGGACGGAATTGCCAGGAAATGTCGGATTAAGTGCGTTGTACCAATTTAAGCCAAAAATACGTTCACCGTTGTGCACTATCTGAGTGCAGTTGGCTCCTAATACACCTGTTCCTACTTTTTCCTGATAAAGGGTCGTCGGGGAAAATGAACCGTCTTCACCTCTGGATAATTGAATGTAGCTGAAGACGTTAGAAGGTGAATCAAGGGCGATATAATAGAAGTTTGATGCAAAAGTATTTGCGCCTGAAAATGCACATGAAATTATATTCGTCTGATCACTAC
The DNA here is from genome assembly GCA_900299215.1 of bacterium. GTDB lineage: Bacteria > Bdellovibrionota_B > Oligoflexia > Oligoflexales > CAIYRB01 > CAIYRB01. Next base: position 4,069 of record OMIY01000327.1, read on the forward strand.
CTGGGAGGGTGTAGCTTAGTCCCGAGGCGCTGAATATCTTGGTTGTAACGGATTTTTCCTGGTTTGCTAAGTTGACCTGAGTCATGACGTCGTTGTTGCCATTGACGATTGGCATCGAGGCGTCTCCTAAGGTGGCGTGAGTGAAAATCGCACTCTCAATCGGATTTGTTGGATCTTTGAGGTCAATTTTACTCAATCCGCCGTCACCAAGGACAACAAATAAAGTATCACCGGAGGGATTAGATTTAATCTGTGACTTATAACTATCTATGTTGCAGGTATTTTGGGAGTCACATCGGGGATTCGACTTGATGCATGCCAGGCTGCCATCAGATTTGCGTACCCCAACTAGGACACATTGACGTGGGCTCGGACTTTGATTAGGCCGCTGATAGAGTCCATCAAATCTGAAAAGCACGAAGGCATTGGAATCAATGGCTAGATTGCTCGTTGCTTGGTGATTTGAACTTCCGCTGATCAAGTCGGCAATTTTGATTGGCGAGATATCGTTAGCTTTGTTGAGAGCATAAACGTCGTTGAGTTTCGATTCAGAGTTTGTAGTTTCATTTGGATTGGAAAGTTCTAAAGGCTTCCGTGAGAGACCGCTGGGAGCGACTAACAGCTGGCTAACGTCAGTTAAATTTATCTTAATAGGCGAAGACACTTGATTGCTCTGGCCTGTTGATTTCCCACAAGACGCAAGTATGAACAATGCGATGATTATGGGGTCTCGCTTAGCTGGCCAGAGCATCTAAAGATCCTAGTTTTGTGGGATTTCGTCGGTGCCCTTGGCGTCGACTTTGCTGACACCATCGCAAATGACCGTTTCGCGTTCACGACTGGTATCGTCCATGGTCATCCCACCAATGATACGGATCTTGTAGACTTCACTGCCTACCACGCTTCCGAACCAGTCAGGGCGCTCTCCTCTCACGGCAACGTCCGTGACAATGACGGTACTGGAGGTCAAAGATTTCTTCTCCGTTTCCTCAGACCTGGCGATCCGCGTGTAACCTAAGAGCTCCTTGTATTCGGTGGATTCCAAGTCGACTTTCAAATCCGTGCGATCTTTGTTGGCCTCCGCAGGTCCACCAACGGCGTAGCTGCGCTTTTCAGAATCACGAGTGACACCGATGAATCTCACAGCAGCGACTTTGCCGTCCTTGTTTGATTTGTAGATGTAAAGGTTGCATTGCAGGAGTTCAGGTCTGGTTTGATGAGCATTTCTGCCCTGATAGTGAGTCACCGTGTAGGTACTTGCTGCGGGGTCGGCACCCTGGTCAGATGATGCCAGAGCGCTGTGGTCTTTGGCATTGGTCGACTTACAGGAGACTGAGCTCATTGTTAGGAGAGCGGTGCTCAGGTATAACGCTGCGTGAGTGTTTTTTCTCATGATTGACCCCACAGATTTTATTGAGGAATGGTCCTCAGTAAACATTGATCATGTAAATATTATTAAGGAATCTTAGCAGATTATGAGCCGATTATGCCAACTGTGTCTGTTAATTTTGTTGTTTGGAGAATCTCAAGTGCAGGCTGAACCGGGGTGGATATACCAGACTGGACCCATCGCCGGTCTAATGGCAGGGCTTTATGACGGTTTTGCTGTCTGTCCCGATGTTCTGAAGCGAGGTTCAAGTGTAGGTGTTGGTACCTTTGATCACTTGGATGGCGAGATGATTGTCTTGGATGACACGGTCTACGCAGCTCGTCAGTCTGGAGCGGTTGAAGCGATTAAAGATTGCTCCACTCCTTTTGCGACTGTGGCATCTTTCAGTGATAAAGCCACCAAGAAGCCGTGGAAGAATTTGGACCTTTCGCAACTCGAGGCAGCTACGAATGAGCTTATACCCAGCCTGAACATACCAGTTATGATTAAGGTTCAAGGTACCTTTGAAGGCGTGACTCTGCGGGTTGCCCCAAGGCAAGAGCGTCCGTATAAGAAGCTGGTGGACGCCATCAAGCAGCAGCCAATTTTCGTCAGAGATCGCGTCTCAGGCACTATGGTTGGGTTTCGTATGCCGGCATATCTGTCCGGAATTAATGTGGCTGGCTACCATTTTCACTTTATCAGCGATGACCGTAAGTTTGCTGGTCATGTGTTTAGGCTAAAGGTGGTGAATGCGGAGGCAACTATTGAGCCAGCACTAGGTCTCAGCCTGGGGATTCCGCGAGACTCGGCGTTTAGTTCCTCAATTTTGGCGCCGGCGTCGGAGAGTGAGGTTGGTAAAGTCGAGAGGGCTAACTGATTAAGTTGATCACTGCCAAAAAGCTGACCTAGCCATAGTCGAAGCGGTCATCAAGAACCATCTTAAGGACTTTAGCGAGCTGTCTCGCATCCTCCTAGTTCTCTGATGACCGCCTGTGCTTCGCTCTAGTGACTGTCTAAATGTGTCAGGTCCAACTCACTGAAAGCGATAGCGGCTTCGACCTCCGCCCAGAACCGGTGATACCTAAAAGTAGGAGCGGGACCACCACTTAGGTAGTTCTGTACTTTGGCGAATTCGGTATCCAGGCGATACTGGGGTCTTAGACTGAGAAATGTGGCATTGCTTGTGGCCTCGGCCCCGTGCGCCAATTTGCCTTGGTAGCCAGCGGGAATATAGACACTGGCATTGAAATTTTTGTAGTCGGCCCTTACTTCATCGTTGGTTACACCTTTGACGTCACTGTAGTGAGTCCAAGTGCGATCAACAATCTCGCGAGCCACATTGAGAGCTGATGCTTCTTCCTTATGGCGGAATTGACGCGAGCCTTTAGCGTAGCTAATGAGGGCTTTGGCCAAGCTATTGGCGATGCCAACATCCTCGGCATAGTCGGTGACGCTAACGTGTAAATTAGAATTGAAATGGTGGCCTAGTGAGTTTGGTTGCCAAGACTCAGGCTGACCCGACCAATCTAGGCCTGAAGGTATTAAGTAACCTCCATCGTCTTTGAGTTTGACATGCTCTGTCACCCAGTTCACCCACCGGTCAAGTAAGTCCTCAACGGAATGGTCGCCACTGGCGCGGTAATAGGCTGCGACTCGCTCCATAGACCAAGCTTGCCAGCCAAACCAACTATTCGAATTTGGGTTGTGGTAGACGGGATGAGGCTCATAGCTCAGGTCGTAAAAATGACTTTGACCCGCAGGTGGCGTTTCGTAGCGGCCAAGCCAGCTATTGGTGGCGCCGCCTGCGATCGCTCCCTCGCTTGACTGTAGCCAGCGGTAGAATTCAAGCTGCCGCCCTAAGCTTTGACGCCAGTCCTCGGTGCCGCGAGCAGTGATTGGCTTAAAATCTTGATCATGACTCAGGATGTACGCTGCAAATGGATTCTGGTAGCCAAAGTGGGCGTGACTTCCGCCTATGCGCCAAGACCAAGCACCTTGATCTTGAGGGTGCGAACCACCCCAGGAATAATACCAAGCCATAAGATAATGCGCCGAGTCATACCCTTGGCCTGCAGTGCAATCTGGACGCATACAGCCCATGGTTTTGAAGTACTTGTCAAACATGGAGTAGCGAAGAAAATCGCCCATCTTGCTAGCTTTTGAGGCAAGTGTACGGACAGTATGATCTGCACCACTTGCGCGGGCAGCCTCCATCGCTAAAAAGGTCGCTTGCACCATCCGGGCATCGGCATCAGGTGCGTTTGTGTAACGCCATTGCCGCTTGTAACCACTCGGATCCGCAGCGAATAGGCTTAAAAACCCTTGGTCTGGGGCACCGAAGCGAAATTCATCGATTGAAGGGTGAGGCACCGTAAGGAACACGGACTCCATGGCACCACGCTGAAATGTGTTTATAAGCACTGGATCATGGCCAGGACCGTATCCGTACCAGTTATCAGTATCGATGAGCCAGTGCATGCCGTAGATCTCAGATCCATAGGCAGAAGCCAGCTCCCGAGCTATCGGATCAGAACCAACTTGCACACCTTGATTTAGCTGAACTGGATATTCGCTCGG
>OMIY01000328.1 GCA_900299215.1 bacterium
CCATTAGTAGACACATGGCCTCTTACTTGGGGCTTCTTGCGCGCTACTTCTGCAATTCGAAAAGTGAGGCTTCAGAATCTACTTTAGACTTCCTTGCTGGAGCTTGCCTCGGGATGCCTCAAAACATGGGGACACCCCTAACATTTTTGCGATCAAGGGGTAGTCGCCGCATCGATCATTATGCTAGTGATCGATGGAACCATTTACTGAATGTTGAGCGGACATGAGTATCGGCCACCAAGGATATATAGAAAAGTTGATGTCGCAGATCGAGTCCATGGGCAACGCCCTCTGCGTCGGCTGTGATCCCGATCTGACTGAGTCACCTGCGTTCGCGCAAGGGTGGTTCGAGCGTTATGGGCCTGTCTCGTTTCTTGAAAATTTTAGTTATGCAATGATTGAGACAGCTGCCGGGAAAGTTCCCGCAATCAAATTTCAGAGTGCTTTTTATGAGGCCTGGGGTCCTGAGGGTTTTCGTGTCCTTCAATCAGCGATCCGATTGGCGAAGGCAAATAGGCTAGTCACAATTCTAGACGCCAAAAGAGGCGACATATCTTCAACAATGCGTGCTTATGGCGAGATGGCATTCGGTCAAATGAACGCCGATGCTCTTACAGTTACGCCCTATATGGGTACCGATACTGTGGACCCGTTAGAGTCGTGGTTAGTACGTGGTTATGGAGTGTATTTGGTCTGGGTCAGTTCGAACCCTGCAGGCGCAACACTCCAGGATTGTCGCGTGAATAATAACGGTGAGTTGCTCTCTTCACACATTTATAGAGAATTTGCCCAGTTTTTTGATAAGAGGAAAATTAGCGACTCCCTAGGGCTTGTTCTGGGAGCCACTCGCGTCGAAAGTATTGAACCGAATGTGAGAGCTCAAATCAAAAACAATGCTCTATTAATGCCAGGTGTCGGAGCCCAAGGCGGGATCGTCACCGACGAGATCAGGAATCTGATCAGGTCCAAGCGTACCTTAATACCACAATCGCGTCAGCTGAGTAGAGGCTCCGACAATCTCCGAGATTGGAATGGTATGCGAGACCATTTGGAGCGAAATATCTCAATAGCTGCCAGCGACCTTAAGGTGCCAAATTAGACAGCAGGTGTAATCCCACTCAAGAGTTTCGAAGCAATATCTATCCAACCAACGTCGTGAAGACGTCGCAGAACTCTTGGAAGCGTGCGCAATAAGTCGGATTGCACCGACATTTGCCCCCAATTTACTTGGTTTAGCAAAGTTACTGCATCAGCCTTTCTCCCAGTACGGCAGGCAAGTCCAAGTAAGGTAAAAACTACTGTTGGGTTTGATCCATACGCCGCCAAAAGTTTATTTGTGCCGTCTGCGGCTTCTTCAGCTAGAGATACCCCGGCGTTTGATTCAAGTGCAATCATTGCCATATATAGGCTAACTTCAAGATTATTGGGCGAAATTTGCTTACATTTACGCAATGCCGCAAAGGCCTTCTCAGGATCACCGCCAACATGATGGGCCTTGGCAAGCTGAAACCATCCCAGAGGCTCGTTTGCCGCCAACTGAGTCGCAACGTCCAAAACCTCAACAGCCTCTGTCTGTCTGCCCAGCTCTAATAAGGCCTGCCCCTGAAGGGTGTAAATTGGTGCATATGGTTGATCAACTTTCTCGCACTCCCCAACACATTGCTCTAGCCTACCGATATTAAGTGCCGTCCACGCAGCGAAAAAGCGGAAAACGACTAATCTAGTCGACTCGGCGCCCGCTTTCATCGCATCAAAAAACAAATCGCCTTGATCTCGAAGTATCGCTTGCTCTGCGATCAAGCCAATCAGCTCCATGATTTGAGTTCCGCAAGTCTCGGCCAATGCCTCCGCCGTCAAAAAATCTTCAAGTGGGTGCTGTGATCTCTGTAAGAACAATCGAAAAGCATCCAACCAACGCCTGACTCCAACCGTGTCGATCGTGTCAAGGGCATCGCATAGCCGAAAAAGCAGAAAATCAGACGCGCAAGAGAGATCAGGTGAACTCTGTGACCATTGCTCGAACCATTTGCGAAGTTGAGGGTAGTCTGCCAACTGGGGGATAATTTGCACAGGGTCTCCGTTGCCAAGTGGCGAGCTAAAGTTATCTCAATTAGTCTATCATGACGATCCATAGCTCCGGTTGCGCCGTGTCCGCGTTGGTATCTTGTCTTCGACCCGATTTGAGCGTATTCCGTCTCATATGATGGCATTTTGGCTCATGTGCATTGCAATCGGGGCTCAATTGGCTCGATCTCGCTTCTTGGAAGCCTATTTGGGACTTTACCGAGGAGGATTTGTGATGTCACTCCTTGCCTTGGTCTTAGGCAAGAGTCTCATACCGTCAATGCGAGGAAACAAAATCATACCTAGGTATGCCCTACTCGTTTGCCTCAGTTTCATTTGGACAAGTTATACAAATGCACCGCCGTTAGAGCCAGCTGACATAGAACAATCCTCAAATATCACCGTCAAATCTGCGATCTCTGCCGGCAGAGGCACTGTGATCTTAAAAACACCAAAGGCGTACTATCAATCATACGGATCTCGTGAGTGGGGCGCTTCTGGTGAGATAATTTGGAAAAATCAGCCCTCGCTTTTTAGTCGCCAGCGTTCCTATTTTATTAGTAGTGCCGCAAGGCAACAGAAAGCATCACCGATCTCCTATGCTCGTTTTTTTAAATCTTGGTTCACAAACCAGTCAAAAAATCTTGGTGGGAGACAAATGCGTTGGTTAAACGCAATTATTTTAGGTGACCTAGATCAACTGCCATATGACATCCGCAATGCCGTCCAAAGGAGCGGGCTTCATCATCTTCTTGTAGTGAGTGGTTTACATTTGACGATGATAAGTTTTCTCTTTAGCGCCTCGATTGGATTAATCCCAACCCTTGGCTACGCTCTCAGGCTAATCCCAGCCTCGATCTGGTTGGAAGTTCAGTCATTGCTCCGAATGGGCAGCGCATCTGCTGTACTAGCCTATTTTATAATTGTTGAATGCCCGCCAAATGCTGAAAGAGCACTAATCTCGACTGTTACATTTTGCATTTCTAAGATCTTTTTAGGATCGCTACCTTTGCTTAAACAGCTTCAAATTATGCTTGTGATACAGTCACTCGCCTTTCCGATCGGATTCGTGGGCGAAGCAAACGTACTTGGATGGGGTGCTTATCTTTTACTGTCTCATGCAAGACTGAAATATGGATCCCAAAATACTCAGTTCTGGCTTCCTCTTATAGCCACCCAGTTACACCTTTGCATACTGGGATCCGCGGTTTTTGGCGAATTAAACCTTTTACCAATAATATTTATGCCTGCATTGATGCCAGTTTTAACGTTGCTCATGTCATTCACAACACTCTCACTTGCTCTACCCGAATGGCTCGAACCCAGGGTTGCTTTAAGCCACCTACATATGTCTATGCAATGGTTACTTTTCATGCTGCAAGCTTCAGTGGAGCATCTGCCTTGGCTTAGCAATAGCTCTGAAAATTTGCCTAAATGGTTTCAGCCCTTGGCTTTGACGGCAGCAGCAATTTTACTTTTAAACGCCGTTAAGAACATAAAAATAAGGCAACATCTTAGTCTGTAGTGTTAAGCCGCATTCTCTGCCTGTTCGTTTACGCTGGGCAAAGAGCCAGTATCTTTGTCAGTTTCCCTTTGTTTCTGACCCAGATAGGCACTAGCTCCGGCAACTACCAAGCAGAACAGTGAAACCAGCAGAAATGCTTTATGCCATGCAATTCCAGCAACGAGAAAGATCACCGAGGCCACCGAGCAAACAATTGCGTTAATGCTTATCTTGTCGCTCTGCTTAATTGGAAGTTCTCCTAAAAGAACGCCGGTATTATAGCCCTCGAGTAAAACATTTTTTTCTTTTGGTTTATAGAAATGCCTTAGGACAGTCTGCGGTCTGTACACATACGTAGCATGCCAAAAGGGTAAATGAAGTAGTTGAACTCCCGCAATTTCAACCTCACTTCTGACATCAGTAAGGTAGTCGCAGTTCATTTTCGCTAACTCTAGATGATACTGTTCCACATGATTTTTGGCGCGGCGCATCGCCTCTTCCTCGCCGACTTGAACGCCAACTACAGCGAGGCCGTTGCTAAATGTGAAGTTAAACACTTCTCTTGATTCGTAGGCGGTTTTTTCACTACGAGCTTCCTGGAGTTGACCGCGGGAGAAGGTCGAGTCCAGTGGGAAGCCATCCCAACTGACCTCTACTTTCTCTTTGGGTTCGTGCAGTCGGGTCAAGCCCCAAGATTCACAAATATTATGGCGCCCAGATACGGCCCATCGATAGCTCCTTTTGAATTGCCCCCTCTCGATTAGATAGTCGCTACCATGGGATCCATCAACTCGGCGTTTATGCTGCCTTTGGACAAGCCCTTTCCATTGCGTATGAACCTCTACAGACACCACCCAGTAAGGGACGCTCAAACCGTTGATATTAGTGACAAAATACTCGGCATCAACAAGATCCTGGCGATGATTGAGTCGTTTAAGCCATTCAACGACTAAGCCCTTTACCTGCACTGGATTCGCGGTGTTAGCGACGATGAAGTGATCGTTATATATTTCCTTGTGCCCGCTTTCTCGATCGAGACTGAAAGTCGCTGAGCACAAAGGGCATATAAGGAGGTGATCAGTGACATCGTAAAACGAGGGGGAATTACAACCGGGGCACGCTAACTCGTACATCTATTGGCACCTCCTAGTTTTATGGTATCACGGTAACCCTTGACAGTGGGCGCGCTAGCCTTACTTTATGGCAAGGCGCCTAGAGTGCCCCTAAATCAGAAAATGTCACAATATTTGGATTGATAGGAGAGATCATGGGCAAGATCATTGGCATCGACCTGGGAACCACCAACTCGGTGGTAGCAATTATGGAAGGTAACCAGCCCAAGGTTATCGCTAATGCGGAAGGCCACAGAACCACTCCCAGCGTCATTGGATTTACGAAGGATGGTGAAATTTTGGTTGGCGCAGCTGCGCGTCGTCAAGCGGTAACCAACCCAACTCGCACGATTTTTTCGGCAAAGCGCTTCATCGGATGCAACTTTGATGAGCGCTCTGACGAAGCTGCAAAAATGCCGTTTAAAGTTGTTAAAGGTAAAAACGGGATGGCTGTCATCGAAATCGATGGCAAGCAGTACACTCCGCAAGAGATCAGCGCCAAGGTGCTCGGAAAGCTAAAGCAAGCTGCCGAAGATTACCTCGGTGAAAAGGTCACTGAGGCTGTTATTACCGTTCCAGCCTACTTCAACGACAGCCAACGTCAAGCCACCAAAGACGCCGGTAAAATCGCTGGCCTAGATGTTAAGCGGATCGTTGCTGAGCCGACAGCAGCTGCACTAGCATACGGTCTGGACAAGAAGAAAAGTGAGAAGATCGCGGTATACGACTTTGGTGGCGGTACTTTTGATATTTCAATTCTTGAAGTAGGCGACAATGTCGTTGAGGTACTCGCTACCAATGGTGACACTCACCTTGGTGGTGACAACATTGATGAGCTTTTGATCGACTGGTTGGTCAAGAAGTTCAAAGGTGACACTGGGATGGATGTATCGAAGGACCCAATGGCTATGCAGCGCCTGAAAGAGGCTGCTGAAAAGGCCAAGATTGAGTTGTCCTCGGCTCAGAGCACAGAGGTGAACTTGCCGTTCTTGACGGCAGATCAGACTGGTCCGAAGCATCTGAATGTAAACCTAAATCGTTCAGAATTCGAAAAGATGATCCACGACATTATCGAGAAGACAATTGTCCCATGCCAGCGAGTCATGCAGGATTCTGGGCTTAATATCAATGAAATCAACGAGGTACTCCTTGTTGGTGGTTCCACCCGCATTCCGCTTGTGCAAAAAAGAGTGAAAGAGTTCTTTGGTAAAGAACCCAACAAATCGGTAAACCCCGATGAGGTCGTTGCCGTAGGTGCAGCAGTTCAGGCGGGCATCCTTGGTGGTGAAGTCAAAGACGTACTTCTGCTTGACGTAACTCCACTTTCACTCGGTATTGAGACCTTAGGTGGCGTCATGACCAAGTTGATTGAGCGCAACACGACGATTCCGACGCGCAAAAGTCAGGTGTTCTCGACGGCTGCTGACAACCAAAGCTCGGTGCAAATTAATGTGCTGCAGGGTGAACGTGAAATGGCTAAGGGTAACCGTGGTCTAGCGGTATTTAGTCTGGACAATATTCCCCCAGCTCCACGCGGTGTGCCACAAATCGAAGTTACCTTTGATATTGACGCTAACGGTATCGTTTCAGTTTTCGCGAAAGACCTGGGCACTGGTCGCGAGCAGAAAGTCACTATTCAAGCTTCAACACGTCTCAGCGAAGATGAGATCAAGAATATGGTGCGTGACGCCGAAACTCATGCAGATGAGGACCGGAAGCGCCGCGAAACCGTTGAAGCTCGCAATGGCCTCGACTCGTTGATCTTCCAATGCGAAAAAATGCTCAATGAGAATGGCGATAAAGTGCCAGCGGCCGTGAAGTCCGACATTGAGTCCGCGGTAGCCTTGGCGAAAACCAAACTAGACAGCGAAGATAAAGAGGCTCTAACCAGTGCCCGCGAGGAACTTGAAAAACGTTTCCACAAGCTCGCTGAGGAGATGTACAAGACTACTGGAGCTGGAGCCGCTCCAGGCGCCGAAGGTGCTAATGGGTCATCTGGTAGTAAAGCCAGTAAAGATGACGTAGTTGACGCAGAATACGAAGAAGGCTCACCAAGCTAAATTCTTTGATTTTGGAGCCTTACGGCTCCAAGTCGGAAGCCTCGCTGATTGGCAATCCCAACAGCGAGGTTATTTTTTGGTCTGGCACATCTTGAACTTGCCGAAGCTTGCGAGTAATCACTCGACTCCGACTATGAACAGTCTCGATAACATTTCCTGCCTCTTGCAGCTTTTTTTCGACTTTTTTTAAGACATCGTCGAACTTGATAAACTCTGCCTTAACAGCAGCTAGCAGCTCCCACACCTCACTTGACCGTTTTTGAATTGCCAAACTCCTAAAGCCCATTTGCAGACTATTGAGTAAAGCAGCTAGCGTGGTAGGACCTGCTATGATCACCCTATACTCTCTTTGAATCAAATCGACTAAACCCGTCCGGCGAGCGACTTCGGCAAAGAGACCCTCTGTTGGCAAATATAAGACCCCGAAATCAGTTGTAGCAGGCGGATCTATGTATTTATCGGCAATATCCTTAGCTGAAGTTTTTATAAAAGTCTCAAGTTGCTTGAATGCCACTTCGGCTGCCGTAACATCAGCATGCTCTTGGGCTTCCACTAGGCGATGGTAGCTTTCTAAGGGGAACTTGGCATCGATTGGTAACCAAACACACCCGTTGCCGGCATCTCGGCCTGGCATTTTTATTGCGAATTCCACTCTTCCGTTGCTGTTGGCCTTGGTTTGGACATTTGCACTGTACTGCTCAGAAGTCAGTATCTGGTCAAGAAGGCTGCCAAGCATAACCTCTCCCCAGATTCCTCGAGCCTTAACGTTTACGATGACCTTCTTAAGATCGCCAACACCAGTTGCTAGCGATTGCATCTCACCAAGTCCCTTGTGCACTTGTTCTAGGCGCTCGCTTACAAGCTTGAAGGATGCACCCAAGCGACGCTCCAAAGTACCCTCAAGTTTTTCTGCGACTGTGACTCTCATGTCTTCAAGTCGCTGGTTGCTCTCGGAGCGCAATTGCCCAAGCTGTCGATCTAAAGAAGCCCTTAGCTCGGCAAAATTACTTGCGAGTTCCTGTCGGTTCTTCTGCGCATAGATATGAAGTTGTTGATGCAGAGTCTCTACCTTGGAGCTTAGCTCAAGACGCAGCTCCCTAGCACCTTCTGAGGCCTCTCGACGCGATTGTCCCAGTTCTTGAGTTAGGCTCAATCCTGGACGATTTATGGCTCTGGCCACTAGAAGTAATAGCGAACCAATGCTTGCCAAACAGGTCAATGCTATTAAAACCACAATGAGCACCGGCAAATTGCCCAGCATCTTTTAACCTCAGCAAAAAATTTTACATTTGAAGACTACAACTTGAGATAAGCCATAGCCACTTGCAATTCGGCCCAAGCCTGACGCTTTAACAGTGGGTCTGTTAATAACTCTCGGGGATGGTAGGTTATGAGCATGCTGGTTTGAGAGGTCTCATGTATAAACACCTTGCCCGATTCACTTCTATTTAATTTCAGACTGTTAGCCGCTTCCTGGCCAAGGATGATCACAAGCTCAGCAGTTTGAAAATCAGAGAAGCTGCTAGTATGGACCACTTTGGTTACGTCCGCGCTCAGACGCATAGCCTGCGACATCTTCCCAAGAAGTTGTCCTTCGTCTTCATTTAGCGGACTGTCCGTCAACCAGACCAGAAGTGGCTTAGCACTCCTTATTGTCGGGTGCCTTAGACCTCTTTCAATTTGCCAAATTATTTGGGCGTACATTGACTCGTTCATGACCCATGATTTACTCGACCTCTAATCGATAGGCTAGACCTTCTTGGAAACTCGAGGTTGTCATCGCAAATTCTTTGCCTCAAGCAGTCATCTTCTGCTGACGCTGCAGACGGCGCTGCGCGCATTCCATAATTTCAGGTCCGTATTTTGCTTCGCTGGCACCTAACTGCAAAGCACGCATGTAGAGTTGTGCGGCCTTTAGCCACTGCTGGGTCATGACATGCACTTGAGCCAATAAAATAAAAGTCTTAGCTTTGTTGGGTTCAATCCGAATTGATTCATTAAGCGCTTCGAGACTTGCCGGAACCTGGCGCATAAGTATGAGCAATTCCGCTAGATTGTTAAATGCATCAGCTGTCGGCAGCAGTTTCACGACTCGCTGCAAAATAGGTAAAGCCTCGTTTAAATCGCCGTTGTGTAAATGAATATTTCCACAGATGCGCAGAGCCTGAGCATGCTCCGGGGTTTTTTGAAGAATTTCACGGACAACTGCTAAGGCTTCTTCGTTTCGTTTTTGCTGTAGATAAAACGACGCCAAAAGTGTTGAAACTTCATTTTTATCGGCGCTAATTTTTCTCTCATCTTTCAGTAAATACTCAGCTTTTTTAGGTTCACCAGCTTCGATACAATGCTTTACTGCTGCCTCAAGTGGCTTCAGTGCATTTGGGAGATATCGACGTACTCTGTGAAAATAATAAATGGATTTATCTAGATTTCCCTGTGCTGCATAGGAATGTCCTAGACCCATCAATGCTCCCGTATTTTTCGGGGACACTCTCAAAGCAGCTCGGAAATGTACTATCGCATCTGTGGGGTTATCGTGTTGCAGCAAAAGTCGTGCAAGCTGGATTTGTCGCTCGGGCTGTTTTGGATTTATTTCAAGTTCTTGACGCATGGCCGTAAGTGCCTCGTCAGATTTATGACTTGCCAAAAGGATATCGCCTAAAGCTCTGTATGCTTTGTGATAACTTGGGCTTTTTTGGACCAAATCACGAAGAATCGCAAGTGCCTCAACGGTGCGATCTACTTTGGACAGAGCAAGCGCCCGTCCTACTGAGGCTCTGCAGCTTTCCGGCTCTAAGTCTAGAGTCTGTTCATAGGCTTCCAATGACTCAAAATATCGTCCTGTAGCGAATAGTTTCTCGGCACGATGCAGAGACTCAATACTCGCAATAGGCGCATGATAACTGTTCAGTGCACTCAGGATCTTTTTTTCTAATTCGTGAGCTTGAAATGGTTTTAGTAAATATTCAATTGCGCCTAGACTCGCGACTTTAACTATGTCTTCTTTGCTTGCCTCTCCAGTCACAACAATTACCGGGATATCACTTGCAATACTCCGATCGTTTATGTGTTGGAGTACATCAATGCCTGTAACTCTTTTCATGTAAAGATCTAAAACTATTAGATCAATGGATGTCGATTTTAATACACGAAGCGCATCAGCCCCATCAAAACATTCAATGATGTTTATGAATCCCATATGCGAGATGACGCGTTTTATCGCCTTCCGAATGGGATCGTGGTCGTCGACAATAAGTACTGTCAACGCGGCAGGGTCAAATCTCAGTTTCTGAATTGCCACGGTCTCCCCCTACGTTTGGGGATCGGCAATTTTAAAGTTGGCCTTAAATTTTCAGTCTTCCGAAGCTTTTGATCGGCCGTTCCATGAATGAACAAACTTCAGATAAGCCCTCGCCGTAGAATCATCTGGCGCTGTTTCTTGGGCTTTTTCCCAATGCCGTTTTGCTAGGTCTCGGTGCCCAAGCTTGTATTGAAGAATCCCGAGCCACGTATGAGCGTCAGAAATCTCAGGACTATCCTTCACCAAATCCTCAAACTCTTGCTTGGCCTTTTCATTTTGACCAACTTTCACATAAAGCTTTGCCAAACTCAATTTAACATCTGGCATTTTATCGTACAGGGCAAGAGCCTTACGGTATTCCTGGATGGCTTCATTCAGCATACCTGATTCAACGTAAGCATGACCGCTGGCGACGTGCATGTTTGCCAAACGCCCTAGTACCAAACCTGGTTGCCTTTGCCGGTCTCCGACACGCTCCTCGAGCTTTGTAAAAACTTGGGTGGCTTCTTCATAGCGGCTAACATCACAAAGAGTTGCCGCTAAGTTGAGCGCTGCTTCAACAAACTCCGGATTGACGATTAGCGCCTGATTAAATTCTTTAATGGCCTCGGAGAACTTCGACTGCTTATGGTAGGTGAGTCCAAGCAAATTATGGATATTAGCAAGAGGTCCGTAGTCGGCTAGAGTCGCTTTTAGCAGCTTTTCTGCAGCGTCAAAGCGGCTTAAACTTAGATAAAGTTCGGTTCTTTTCTTTACCTCTAGAAGTTCTGACCGTGCAACCAACATCATGCTACCGCCGTGGCTTCGAATCTGCGCGAGACTAGGATCTTTATCTCGCCAGGGAACGCTACCTCTGACTCGATCTTTCTAGCTATGTTCTGTGATAAAAGTTGTAGATCATGCTCTTGGACACGCTTGTTGTTGACCTCGACGTGAACCTCTCTTGCACCATTCATGATAGCAAGACTTGTGATACCAGGAAAACTTCGGACACAAGATTCAATGCCAGACATACGCATCTGATATCCCTCTTCCAAGTTAACCCTAGCACCAGGCCGAGCCCCAGACAACGTGTCTGCGGCACGCAACACATATGCAAGAGGCGTTTCAATCACGAGATCGTTGTGATGGGACATAACAGTATCGCAAATCAATCGCTTCTCACCGTAACGATCTGCATAGTCACCACTAATCACTGCATGACTTCCTTCGATACGATAATCAATTGCCTTGCCTATGTCATGAAGTAGACCACAACGCTTTGCTCCATCCACGTCTACACCTAGTTCACTGGCTATAATCCCTGCCAGCTTCGCTACCTCAACGGTGTGGTACCATTGGTTTTGTCTATAACTCGTACGCCAGTTTAAGTAGCCAATGAGCTTTTGAATCTCAGGGTGAATGCCATCGAGCTTAACCTCCCTAACAGCCGTCCTACCGAGTTTTATGGCCTGCTGTTCAAGGAGCGCACGATGCTTGTCAAATGCAGCCGCTGCCCTTGACCAGCTGTTAGGACCTTTGGCCAAAAGTTCAGTCAGTGCGAGCCGAACTGCTTCGCGGTCGACCCCAGCTCCCCCGGCCAATTTTACCATTGGCACAGGAAACTCTGGACTTGCCAATAATTCGATCTCTATCTGTGCCTTTTCCCGAAGGTCAGCCAGAATTGTGGTCCCATCTGATGCCAATCGATCGGCCTGACCAGAGTCAGTTAGCTCAACAGTGTTAACTGACTTCGGCCAGTAAAAATCAGGAGCATACCGGGCCATTACTCGTGACATACATCGTTGGGCTAGTCGTTTATGTGACGAGCTTAGCTCATCGTACAAGTTTTTAAGAACCTTTTGGCACTCAATCTGCTTTGAGTCGATGATGTTTACTTGCATCGTCTTGCTCAGTGTCACTGCATCAACTTTTGCAGTAGTCTCCAGATTGCGAACGAGATCTCGCCTAATCTCATCAAGTTCAGCCAATTTCTGCTGATAGGCCTGCTTCAACACCTCCACTTTTGCAACGTGGGTATCGTGCTCTTTGTTAATCTTTTGGAGTCGGTTCTCCTCCAGCTGAAGCGAACGCTCTTGCGACAAGAGATCTTCTTCCCCGATCTTCAAATCCTCTTGCCGCTCAATTAGGTCGGCCTCCATTTGTTCTGCTAGTAGTTGCCACTCATCCTCTAAGCGCTCGAGTTCGTGCTGCTTCCGAGCAGCAACTTGCTGCCTAGCATCATTAAGAATGTCTTCCCTTTGAGACCTCTGCTCAGATCGTAAGCGCTGCGGTAGCATCCGGTAGATTAAAAGGAACGCGAGGTAGCCAATTGCAATTGCTCCTAGCCCCAAGATCAAATAACCCATCCAGTAGTCTCCTAATGCGCAGTTAGCCCAATTTATCGGCAGGTAAGTTTGTGGCAGCCTGCTAATTCCCGTAATACAATACGGAATAAGGTTTTGTCCCTGTGTTGTGAACAACCGAGCCGAATTTGCCCCGGCCGTCAACCAAAAACGAGTCGTAGTGACAATTATATCAGATACTTATAATTTTTTGATAGATACAATGACTTCTGCGGCCGAGGAGCTGACAAAACGCCGGGGCGAGGCATTGAAAATTAGTGTCAAACCTGACGCCAGCCTTGTAACCGAGGCCGATCTAGCCAGCGAAAAGGTGATCATCGAACGCATCAAGAAGTATTTTCCTGATGACCAGATCTTCGCAGAAGAGTCTGGGCGGAGCTCGGAGGCGAGACAACCGGGTAGTTCAGTTTGGGTGGTCGACCCTTTAGACGGTACTACGAATTATGCGAATGGTTACCCTCACTATTGCATTTCCATTGGTAGAGGAGTCTTCGACTCAAATGGCCGTATCCAAATAGATACGGGAGCCGTGTACGACGCTGTGCGGGAAAAATTTTATTTTGCTGAACATGGTAAGGGAGCCCATTGTAACGGACGGTCCCTAAAGGTGGCTCCACCACGTCCGTTCCAAGAGAGCTTTTTGGTAACGGGCTTCTACTATTTAGAAGGCCCTGACTTGGAGCGCGAAGTTACCAGGTTCTCTAAAATAGTCCAACAATGTCATTCGATTAGAAGAGACGGGTCAGCGGCCCTTGACCTCGCCATGGTTGCCGAAGGTATTTTCGACGCCTTTTGGGAGCTTGGTTTGGCTCCTTGGGACGTTGCTGCAGGTACCTTACTCGTTCGCGAGGCCGGTGGAGTAACCAGAAATTATCCATCTTCGGTTGGCTCCTACGACATCGAAGGCCACGGTATCATTGCCGGAACACCAGGGACAGTCCAAGCATTGGCCCGCCATTTATGTTAAGCTAAATGTTCAAGGTCTTTGAATAAATACAGGCTCTGAAGGAGCAAATGATGGGCCCAAATTTGGCTAACCTTAGGCTGATGTTAGCGGGTTTAAACCTGGCGGGTGCTGCTCACGCGGCTCCGGTCATAGAGTCAAATGCGAGACTGGAAATCAACTGGAGCACCTTGCGTATGCGCTACTACGGTGAGGCGGTCTCTGGATCTGAGGATTTAAAGTCCGCCGAGAAAAAGGCCTGGCGCGATGGCTTAAACTACGCCAACGACGTGGTTCGCAACTTAAATATAGCTGCAAATGAGCCATTTTCCTCTAACCCCGAGAAACTTGCCGAAGATGCAAAAATTGCATCTCACCAGGTTTCAGTAGGGACTTCGTCTTTCAGCACTACATACTTTGCAGATGGCACAGTGAGGGTCTATTTAGAAAGCCCTTTGCCCAAGGCACTGGAGAGTTCGCTCATCCACTTCAGGCAAAAGGAGGCACCTGAGCCAACCATGACAGAACACACAGGTATAGTCCTGGCTCCAGATCAAGCAGTGAAGCCGCGCCCAAATTATCAAATCACTGACGAGGATGGGAAAATTCTCTTTGATGTCAGGGATATGGCGCAAGCATCGTATAATCGCCGGCTGATGGGCCGATGGTACCGGAAACCAAACAGCTCGGAGCTTACAGACGCTGTGGGGAAAAATCCCCTAAATATTCCGGTTCGCGTTACTGACGGCAAGTTCCTAGTTCAACGCGAGATTTGGGAAAAGGCCATTGAGGGACACAAATCTCTACTAGTCAGTGGCATAATTGCGATTGCGTTGCCCTGAATTTATGTGATACCTCCTTCCTCCTCAAAGTTAAACGATCTGTGGGATGGGTCTGTTTAACATTTCTGCTGGAAGTAGAGGCAGTTGCGATGTCGTACAAAGTTAAAACTCGGAAAGCCGCGGCAAAACGCTTCAAGGTCAAGCCATCTGGTAAGGTCAAGCGTGCAAAAGCGGGAAAGCGCCACATTCTAACCAAGAAGGCGCGCAATCGTAAAAACAAGCTGAAGAAGCCGGCCTACGTGCACCCGTCGAACTTGAGTCGGGTACTACCTTGTTTGCCGAACGGATAAGTTGAGAGGATAGGTAATCCATGACCCGCGCCAAGAGGGGCTTTAAAGCCCGTAGAAGAAGAAAAAAGATCCTAGCACTAGCCAGTGGTTTCAGGGGCTCGCGGAAGAATCGCTTCCGTACAGCGATCCATGTTGTCCGCAGGGCGTTAAAATTCTCCTACCGTGACCGCAGAGCGAGGAAGGGTGACTTCCGTCAACTCTGGATCGTGCGGATCAATGCTGCAGCGCGCGCTGCTGGGATGAAGTACTCTGAATTCATGTTCGGCCTAAAGCAACGTGGCATTACCCTAGACCGTTCGGTGTTGGCTGAATTAGCACTGCACGACGAACCGGCTTTCACTAAGTTGGTTCAAGAAGCCAAAACCGCTCTGGCTAAATAGTAGAATAGACATCAAACAAAAAGCCCGATCTGTATCCAGGTCGGGCTTTTTTCATTTGATTCTTAATTTTGATGGCGGTTCCGTCGGGATTCGAACCCAAAACGCCGCCTTCGGAGGGCGGAATGATATCCTTTTCACCACGGAACCGTGCTGCTTCTGAAACACGACGCTCCCATCTACCAGTCATACCCCAGATTGACAAGACCTAATTCTCATTTTTCCTGTGTTTTCGGCTGTTAAGAGGACTATGATAGGACCGAAGAACAGGGGGGTGAGCCTATGGTGTCAAAATACAAAACTGGTGCGAAAAACATAGGTGACTGGAGTTCGCTCGCCTCCAAGGAGATTGGGAGCACTGAAACCACGAGCGAAACCAGAATGACTCCTGCCGGTATCCCAATAAAGAAACTCTATACGCAAGGTGATTTGACCGGGGTGGCACATCTAGACAGCCTGCCAGGCTTCGCGCCCTTTACTCGTGGGCCGCGGGCAACGATGTATACTGTGCAACCTTGGACGCTGCGACAGTATGCTGGATTTTCCACTGCTGAAGAATCAAACGCCTTCTACCGCCGAAACTTAGCTGCTGGGCAGAAAGGACTTAGCGTAGCCTTTGATCTAGCAACCCACAGGGGATACGACTCCGACCATCCCCGTGTCGTTGGTGATGTCGGTAAAGCCGGAGTTGCAATTGACTCTGTCGAAGACATGAAGATTCTTTTTGACGGAATTCCATTGGGCGATATGAGTGTCTCCATGACCATGAACGGAGCAGTATTACCGGTCATGGCCGCCTACATTGTCGCCGCGGAAGAGCAAGGGGTTCAGCAATGCGATCTCAAAGGCACCATACAAAATGACATCCTAAAAGAATATATGGTGCGCAACACATACATATATCCGCCAGACCCCTCCATCAGGATCGTCGCCGACATCATTGAATATACAAGCAAGCATATGCCTAAATTCAACAGCATCAGCATAAGTGGATATCACATGCAGGAGGCTGGCGCAGACTCCGCCTTAGAGCTGGCCTTTACTCTCGCTGACGGTATTGAATATGTTAGGACTGCAATTGCACGAGGACTTGGCGTCGATCAGTTCGCGCCACGGCTCTCTTTCTTCTTTGGCATCGGCATGAACTTTTTCATGGAAATTGCCAAACTGCGCGCGGCTCGAACACTTTGGCATGAGCTAATGCTTGAGTTTTCCCCAAAAGATCCTCGTTCCTCCATGCTAAGAACCCATTGCCAAACCTCTGGGTACACACTGACTGAGCAAGATCCATACAATAACCTTGTACGGACGACGGTAGAGGCCATGGCTGCAGTGCTTGGCGGGACGCAGTCCCTACACACCAATGCATTTGATGAAGCGATAGCACTACCATCAGCATTCTCAGCTCATCTAGCTCGTAATACACAATTAATCTTGCAGCACGAAACTGATTTGACTTCGACTGTAGACCCATTTGGGGGCAGTTACTTCATGGAGAGGCTTACTCAAGACTTAATAGACAAAGCTCGCACCATAATTCAAGAGGTTGAGAGTTTTGGAGGAATGGTAAAGGCCATTTCGTCTGGTATGCCGAAGTTGCGAATTGAAGCAGCTGCTGCACGCAAACAAGCCAGAATAGACAGCGGCACTGATGTAATTGTGGGGGTGAATAAATTCCAGCGTGACCAAAGCTCCGACGACGAAAAATTTGACGTCCTAGTTGTCGATAATGCCGCGGTCCGCGAGCAGCAGTTAATTCGTCTAGCTAAAATTAAGAAAGAGCGAAATCAATTTGCCGTCGATCAAGCACTAAACGCACTACGCAATGCTGCAAAAAGTCCGACGGAAAACCTTTTAGCATATGCAATTGAAGCAGTTCGGGCGAGAGCCACGGTTGGTGAAATTTCAGATGCACTAGCAGATATTTACGGAAGATATAGGGCCATGAATCAGACAGTTAGTGCGGTTTACTTGGCTGCTTATGCTGATAAAAAGGAGGGCGCTACCGTGCTGGCTGAGGTTAAGTCACTTATTGAACGCTTTGTTGAGCAAGAGGGTAGGCGCCCGAGAATACTTATTGTCAAACTTGGTCAAGATGGTCACGATCGCGGAGCAAAGGTCATCGCGACTGGGCTTGCTGATTTGGGTTTTGATGTAGATATCGGCCCCCTGTTTCAGACTCCTGAAGAGGCAGCAAAACAGGCGATTGAATGTGATGCTCATGTCGTAGGAATTTCTTCCCAAGCCGCAGGCCATCGCACGCTCGTCCCGCAATTGATAGACGCGCTAAAATCTGCAAATGCGAGCGATATTAAAGTAGTTGTCGGCGGTGTCATTCCACAGCAAGACTATGAATTCCTGAGAAAATCCGGTGTTATGGATATCTTTGGGCCTGGGTCGCCAATTCCTGAATGCGCCAGGGCAATCCTGAAGTCACTCCTAAAACAAGTCGATCTTTGCTCATGAATATCAGTGAAGAGAAACTTATCGCTGGGGTCCTGGGGGGCGATATAAGGTCGCTCGCCAAGTCGATCACTTTACTTGAAACATCAAAGGTAGATCAAAGACAAGCCGCTGATCGGGTTCTAGCCGCATTGTTACCTCATAGCGGACGCTCGCTTCGTATTGCTATTAGTGGACCCCCGGGAGTAGGGAAGAGCACGTTCATAGAGGCCTTTGGCAGCTACCTTATTAAGGACGGACATCGCCTCGCCGTGTTGGCTATAGACCCATCCTCCCCGGTATCCGGAGGGAGCATTATGGGGGATAGGTTAAGAATGGAGGCTTTGGCTAGATCGCCCAATGTTTACATCCGGCCATCTCCAAGTTCTGGAGTACTCGGTGGAACAGCAAGGCGCACGCGGGAAACAATAATCGCCTGTGAGGCGGCTGGATTTGACTTCATTTGTATCGAAACTGTTGGCGTAGGTCAAAGTGAGACGGTCGCAGCAAATATGGCGGATCTATTTATCCTCTTGTCTTTGCCCAACTCCGGAGATGAGGTCCAGGGGATAAAGCGCGGGATATTGGAGCTCGCTGATTTTGTTGTAGTCACCAAGGCAGATGGACCAGCAAAACAGTCCGCGGAACTCGCCAAAAACCAAATCGAGCAAGCATTAATGCTTACAAGGTCAAGCTCTAGGTTCCCTCCTAAGGTCTCAACTGTAAGTAGTTTAGAAGGAACAGGAATCAAAGACTTGGTTAGTTCAATTTTAGATGCAGCTGAAGATCGTCGATCGAGTAATTACTTTCAATTGCGTCGTCGGGATCAAGCACTAGAGTGGTTCCATGCTGAGTTTGTTGCGATTCTAGTCGCGGATGCGGAGAAAAAACTGAAAGATCGGTCTGGCGCAATGGCTGCTGCGGTGGCTGATGGCAAAATTCCTCCGAGCATTGCCGCGGCTCAACTGGCGTCAACATTAATTTCCAAATGATTATATACCCTTGTGTTCAATCTTCGGCCAGTAAACTCCAAAATCAAATTTTGGGGAATGCTGCTGATTATGACATCTTGAACACAAAGTTTTATCTGGTTTAGACGTGCTGCGATATCTGTACGGGTCTCTTGCGTGCTTTAACCTCGCGCCATGACAGTTCTCGCATTGAACATTAGCAAATTGGGGACTTAGATCTGAATTTACGAACCCCCCTGCTTCATTGGCGCCCAAAACGTGACAAGTCACGCATTCCGGGTCTTCATGTTTGTTCTTATCTTCAAGTGTCCTAAGTGCGTGAGCATGTTTCGACTTAAGGTAGTACTGGTAAATCTGAGCGTGACAGGTAGAACATGCCTGCGCACCAGCAAATTGGGAATCCTTAAGCTGCTCACTCCTTATCGACGCAGATTTCAAAAACTGGTCTCTGGCTGCTTTCGTATAAGCGCCGTAGATTTCGTCTACCGCGCTGCTCCCATCAGCACTGACTGGATCAAGCCAAGTTATTACCTTTCCCTCCCGAAGCCATTCGGGCGATTGGGGTATTCGCTGCTTTTGAGGTGCATTTGCCAGTAGCGCCGCTAGGCTGGGAGCTTCCTCAGTTTGCAACTTCCCCCCTCTAAGAAGGCCTTGACCTGCTAATGGGACCATGTACACCGGAGGCAGAGCCACTCTCTTCAACCGTTCCTCATGACGACGATCCTCAGCTCCAGGTAGGGCCTCCCATGTTCCTGTGTTAGCACTTATGACTGTTGTGAATAAACCACTATCAGTAATCTTACGAAGCTCAGAATCTCGACCAGAAAAAAGCAAAATGCGCTCATCCTTTTCATGTCCGATAAGTGATTTGCTCCATTTCCTAAGTAAATCATTACTGAGCGACTCAAGCGGCTCCGTCGACGATATGGGTTGAGTGTATCCCATAGCGACCCACCCTTTTCCCGTTACCTTTTCTTTCACAAGATTTGCCGTATCAACTGATGCGAGTACATTACTTAGAACATAAGGGAGTTCTTGACCTCGATGGCTTGTGCTCCATGCCCCAACTTGCTGCCTTCGCAAATACTCCAACCTATTAAAAAGTATGGCGTTAGGACGAATTTTTGCTTGAACGTCTAATATAAAATCAGACTTTAAATCTGGCTCATGCGGTAACGGCAACGCATTACCTAGGTCAAAAAGCAATAATTCCGGATGGATATTGCGTTCACGGAAAACCACATTTGCGAGCCTTCTGATGCCCCCTAAATCTGTGCTTGGGTCGCAACCACAGGGCTCAATATGACCACGTAGGTCACCATAAGCCAGAAAACCAAAATCGGCTGAATTCGCCGATGCGGCTGTTGTCAAGAAAGCAATTAGTAGGTAGATCATGAATTGCAACCCGAACCCGCGACTGTATGTTTGTGGGCCAGATCAAAGTTTAGTCGAAGTAACACCGTCCATAAAGTGGGACCTAATGGTGACTGGAATACGCCTCACAGATCGTGCCTTAGAAGCTGCGATAGAGCTTAAAAGAGCTAATCAAGAATTTCAGCATTGTGTTCTGAGGCTGTACATAGACGGCAAAGGGTGCGATGGATTTTATTATGGCGTTACTTTCACATCTACAGAAAAGGATGATATTAGCGTACTTGATCACCCGCTGGCAGTCGTAATTGACAAGAAGTCACTAGAGTTTATGGCTGGCTCAACAGTCGACTGGGTTGATGACACCAGGGGTAAGGGCTTTTTGGTTAGCAATCCCAACCACAGTAAATTTCGCGGGAAATTCTATAAGCGTCAATCCTGGCAAAAAAAGCTTAGTTCTTCTTCTCAATCACTAACTTAGTGCCTGGTTGAAGTGTCGTCACGCCCTGGCCCAAGAATACTATGTCAAAAACGCCAAAGGCTCCTCTTCCCTCTCGCAACGACAATAGTCCAGCACCAACGCGTTCATTAGGCTTAAGCATAACTTTCGCGACAGAGTCACCAACGGCAAGAGCTTGAACTTGTGGAATTGCCATCGATTTGACAGTTGACCCAACCAACACTTGATCGCCCTTTTGATCCAACACAATGCCGTCCCACCCAAGTGCCATATAAAGCCAGGCGATGAGGTCATCATTTGTCGCGACTTTAGGGGCAGGTAGCGTAAATAGCTGTACTGATTTTCCCGCCTCGAGTCGAAACCCCTGCCAATCTCCTGAGTCTGGAGCTATCACTACGATATCGGCTCCGGAAGATGCAAAAACTGTAGCCAACCTATCCATTGACGCGTATTTGCGCTTGTTTAGTTTGAGATTCCAATCTGCTGACATCGTGCTAGCTACGACAAAGTTGCTCAAGTTATTTAAACCGTCTGCGTCAACATTCATAAACTTTATTTGCTTTGGCGCTTTGGGATCCTTAGAAACAGATTCGTTTAGGTTTTTTACAAACACGATCGTCCGAGGAAACACAGGCGCTCTCGTTCTCATCTCGTTTAGCCAAGAATCTAAAGACGGCCCAATCGGCTTTGGCTGAGCCATGTCTGCGGAAGATGGAACGGAATTAGGATCCGCAACTGCTGCTGGAGCTACCGAGTTAGGATCGACCACTTGTGCTGGCGCCACAGCATTTGGGTCTACAACTGGCACTACAGCATTTGGATCTGCAACCGGCGCCACAGCACTTGGATCGGCAACTGGCGCCACGGCATTTGGGTCTGCAACTGGCGCCACAGCGTTCGGATCGACTTGAGGAATCTCGGATGGAACGACAGCATCTTGCGCAAAACCCACACCTGAAATAAATGACGACACCAGCATCCCAAGTAAGACATCCCGCAGGTTTTCATAAAACTTAAGCATAAAACTGCCTCACCAGGATAAAGCTAGTCCAGCACCTGCATATCCAACTTGGTAAGAAACACCGGAAATCGCGGCTGGGTCAGTGGCTGCAGCCTTGACCGTGGTGTTCGTCAGACCAACAGACTCCCAAAAGTAAAAGCCGAGAAGAGCCGTCCTCAATCGTAGACCCATCAATGGCAACTCTGGTCCAGCGGTAAAATAGGCATCAACTCCAAGGCGATTAGAGGTGATCTTGCCACCAGATTTAATGAGAGAATATCCAGTATTGATTCCGAACCAGCCCCGCAGGGTATACCAGTCGGATAACTTCTCTAGTCCGACTTCCAGGCCAAGAGCAAACGACCGACCTAAGCTAAAATCAGCCATCTCGGTTACCTTATTGTCCGTATTTTCTTCCACCGGCAGTGAGGCATTAAAGGTCCAAATTCCGAGCTTGGGATCCACGGTGATTCTATCTACAAGCAAACCAGGCTTAAAATCCCAGGAGAACCCCAAAACATGGCGAGCAAATGCGATTGAGGCAGTATACGTGGTGTCAGCTCCGGTAATTAGATTTACACCAGGTAAGGTCTGAGTGGTCTTGGGAAGGACGTCGTAATAGTACCTGAGACCTTTTAGAGGCCCCCCCCGCATTTCAAATAAAAGTCCAAAGATATTGGTCTTGCCCAAGAGTGTGCCCAAAACACCCACACCGGGAAGAATCTGTTTCCCATATCGGAGCCCAACATACCCCGATGCAGCCGCCTCCCAAATCTGCCCAAGAAGGTCCTTACCTCCAGTTAAAAACTCGTCAAGCAAATCCTTCTCAATGGCTCGGTCCAAATCCGCATGGGCTTTTGCAAGTCCCTTCATGATCTCAGTTTTATGAGCGCCGGGACCATCAGCATTTTGCGCCCACAATGGACCGGTGGCTAGAACGGCGTCAATCGCAGGAGTGATTTCATAGACTACATCACCTCCGGACAGCACAGACTTCTTCTTTATTTTTTTACTCTTTGGCTTATTAACCTTGGTTCGATTTGCGACTCCCACAACTTGGCTTGACCATTGCTTTAGAGTTGGATCCCAACTTAATCGATAGAGTACAAGTGACTTCGGTGCTTCCTGCTCTGGATATTTAAAGTCTCGAGATTTCCCCGCTCTCCAGTACCTCCCCGTGAAGCTTGGAGGGGTCCCCTTAATGCGGGCCTTGCTCACAAGCATACCCATAGGGCTGCCTTCCAAAAGAGCGAAGGCGACATAGTCTATATACTCGTCGTCCTTGTAAAACTTCATTAAATGCTCAGATGGCGGCAGAACAACTTCGCTGACGACATCACTGGATTTCTCATCTTGGTGCAATAGCTGAAATCTAACTTCTTTTAATCCGTCTACCACATTGAGGGTCCAGGTAGTTTGCTTGTCGGACCCAGACACTTTTTTGCCGCTTAAGTAGCAAGAAAAAGACCCAAAGGCGCCGAATCCGTAAGGACCGTTGCCAACGGACATCGAAGAACCAAGGGCACCACACGTTTTCTTCCAGTTTTTTCCGTATGTCTTCGCCTTGTCCTTTGGAATTTTACGACTTGCCTTAGCATCGACGACTATTTTTAAATGCTCTATGTTTACGTCTTCTGCGCGTGCGGTTCCAGCGGCCAAGACAAGCACTATATTCAGAGCGGCGATTTTAAAATAGGGGAGCACAAACAACTCACTAAATTAGAATGAGCGGAGCATAAAATCGTTTACTTAGTTGAAACAATTTCGACTTTTCCAACAAAAATAGCCTGAGCTTGATTGCCGATGAATGCCGCGACTTCAGCACTCGACTTGAGAAATTCACGATTGACTGGGTAGAGAGTTCCCTTCTTTAAAATATACAAAACGTGACCCTTATTTAGCAAGGACCACATCGGATCACCTGGCCGATTTTGGCCAAATTCCCGAATATTTTGAAAAGCCGCCTTTGGGCCCTTGAAGACGAAATCCCCATTAAGTAAAGACGAAATCTTCATAATTAGTTGTTTGTTTAATAGACTACCAGATACTTGTGCAACAATCTGATCCTCCCGGACAACAAAAAACCCCTCGTTACCCAATGGGTGTCTTTTGTCCAAGGAAATAAAGTTCGATCCTCGCACCAAATTGGTAAATCTCCCATAATCTGTGCCATTCATAAGCTGAATCACAAGCCCTGACTGAAATAGATCCACCTCACGCTTAGCCGGTACCCATATAGAATTTGGATTTTCGGATCGTGGTGCAAATTCACTTACGCCAATGTTAATAGGTCCGTCTCCCACCTCTCCGAGAGTCACCAGACTGAATTTAATTTCTTCACTAGACTGCAATTTGTTACGTTGTTTCTCACCTCTTGAGGCTTCGACACCAGCTCTCACTTTGAAGTGGTACCTCT
This sequence comes from bacterium, assembly GCA_900299215.1. Taxonomy (GTDB): domain Bacteria; phylum Bdellovibrionota_B; class Oligoflexia; order Oligoflexales; family CAIYRB01; genus CAIYRB01. Next base: position 23,499 of record OMIY01000328.1, read on the forward strand.
TCACACCGCCAGACTGTTCTAAGACCCCAACCTTTTTAATGGCCTTAAGTGGCAGCTTAATTGATGTATCGTTAGGATTTTCAACAAATACGTCCTCCTGCTGGCCGTTACCAGAAAGTGTAAAGTACGGTCTGAGCAAGACGGAGGCATCTTGCTTTTCGAGCGCTGTTGTTGGAACTGGAAGTTCGAGTGCTCCGCCCTGAGGATTATCAAGACTACGAAGAGTCCAATACTCGACTCCGCGAGGTGGCGGTGCGCTTTCCACTTTCACAGTTGGTAACGGTGGGGGAGGAGGAGGAGCCGGCGGAAGCTTTGCTACAACCACCTTCGGCGCAACCTGTTTAGGTCGGCTTGGCGTCGCAGCGGACTGTGCCACCGGCTTTGCTTCTAACGGTTTTTTCGCAGCAAGGGACGGAGCCTTCAACGTTTGGATCCCTTGATCAGACTTTGTTATGGTTTCACTCCGATTCTTCACTGAGCTTATGCCTTTTTGTTCAGCGGCAGCCTCGATCGTAGGCTCAACACGATTAGCATCGAATTTATTCAATTCAGCACCGCTAATCTTCAACGGCTCAGCTGCAATATTTCCGATATCAGTCAATCCCATCTTGCCCCCTTGCAGCTGAGGTGCTGCGGGTACTGGGGCTGGGGGCATGGGTGCTGGCATCTTATCCAAGACAAGCTTTTCCAAGGGATCTGCTGCCATTTCATCTTCTGCAACGGCATAATTCCCTGGCTCCGAAATTTCTGTCGGTGTTGCTCCTTTTGTATTTCCACGAATATCTGATTTTCCCGTGTCACTCGCAACTGAAGTGGAAGTATGGGCTGAAGCCGGGACTGGCGGAGCCGGTGGTAGCGGGACCAGAAAAACAGGCGCCAACACCGGCTCTGGAGGGGGGGGCGGAGGAGCTGCAGCAACTGAAGATAGTGCTGGCTTGATAACACTAACCACGGATTTCAGATCTGCATTACTGGGCATTATCTTAGCTTGAACTGCCCTGGCTTGTCGGCTTCCTTGGGGCTTGAATACGGCAATCTTTTTACCCGCTGATATTGTATAGCTCTCTTCACCTGCTCTAAGAATGAGGTTGGGACAGTCCTTACAACTATCCGAAATTTGTGGTACCGCAGATCCTCGTATGAGCTTAATGACAAATGCCGATCCTCGTTGAAAACCAATCGCGGTTATTTGCACCTGACTGTCTTCACCGAGAATCAGAGCTCGATACTTATCGAACTTGATCTTCGCACCACCCGATTCACCTGTTGCTAAGGTATCACCGTCGAAAATCCCTTGCCCTCGTGTAACTTCTCGCCAACGTATCACACCCTCCGAACGCGCTAGAAGCGAACCTTGCGATTCATCCAAAGTTGCGACAGATACTTGGATAACTCGTGTGAATTTATCGATATTGTAAATTGCCAAAACGATGGCGATAACAGCTGCCAACCAGACTGCAAGAAGAGCTCCTTTTATATTGAATCTATTTAACATCCGATTTTATCCGGTGAAATCACATCTTCTTGTGATTTTAGAAATCGCTCGACAATAATTTGCACCACTCGATTCATCGAATCGGCATCTCATCACCTAACCTTTAGACACCATCCGAATAGCGAGCATCCACTCGAGCTAAAGATCTATTATTTGGATCCGATAAGTTTTCTGACTGTTTATGATCATGGGGCGGATATTGAAAATCGCTGGTCTCAAATCCTTAGGAGCCAAGCTCTTTTATTTAATGACTGTGATGGTGCTCATCACGGTGGCCGGAAACTCGTGGCAATTTTTTAGGACGTATAAAACTGATCTGTTAGAGCAATTACAGGACTCTCTACAGAGCCAGGCGGAAAGAGCAAAGGACCAAATAGAAACCCTAATCGAAACCTGGCGCGCGCAGGTCAGCGTCGCTCTACCAACCTTGCGCACTCAGGGTCACGACGATGGAAAATCAGGAAACTTGGCACTGCAGAGATTTGTAAATTCTAACGTAGACTTTGTTGCGATTCATCTGATCAGCGCCGCAAGTGCGACTAGCACCGATTTCAACTTGGTAGGTGAGGCTTTTACCTCGAGAATCAATGACAAGAATTTTGAGGATAGGGAGGCTAGATTAGTAAACGACCAACTTCGGACTGTAATACCCGAATGGCTCAAGACGCAGGCCCCATCTTTGAAGGGAAAGGTCGCAGTCGAAAGCCTGGCGAAACAGGTTAAGCTGCCGTTAGTGACTACTGCGATCCGCTTCGATATTGCCAATTCATCTGAAGTACTCTGGGCGGTTCTTACGGCATGGCAAACTGGAATAAATAAGGCCCTCTCCAAGTCAGCCTTCCTAAAAAGCTCTTTGATAGACCGCGGAGGCCGTATATTCGCCTCTTTAGACCCCGCAGAGGTGATTAAACGACCAACACTTGCAAGCAAGCAACTTTTAAAAAGCGCCATAGCAAGTAATAAACCCTCCGGTTTCGAACAAATTTATCGTGACAACAAAAATAAAGAAAAAGTCGGAGCTTACGCAAAGCTTCAAAAATATCCTCTCATTTTAGTCATCGAACAAGATGCAAATGCTGCAACTCAGACAGTACGCCGGACACTAATTTCCACAAGCCTCTGGGCAAGCCTATTTGTTTTACTTGCCATAATGTTGAGCTTTCTTGGGTCTTCTCAGATTACAAAAGGCCTACGTGCCGTCACAGATGCAACCACCAAGATTGCGGCGGGTGATTTCAAGCACAAGGTTGCAACAGGGAGCCAAGACGAAGTTGGGGCCCTTGCATCTGCGGTAAACCACATGTCATTTCAGATTGAGAATCTACTTAAATCTCAGGTAGCTCAGGCACAAGTGGAGAAAGACCTTGAGACCGCAAAGACTGTTCAAAATACCTTTTTCCCTGATGGAGATATCCGACAAAACCATATCAAAGCGACTGGGTTCTATAAACCAGCGACCCAGTGCGGTGGCGATTTATGGGGACACTTTCCAATTGAGGATGGGATTGATTTCATTTTTATTGCCGATGCCATGGGGCATGGTGTGGCTGCGGCGCTTGTCACAGCGATGGCATATTCAATCACTATGTCAATTGCAGATATTGTAAAGCACGACCCTAGCTTTCGCGATTCACCTGGGATTGTTCTGGAACGATTGAACCGAGTTATTTATGAAGCCGTGGAAGGCAAAATAAGCATGACTTTCTTTGCCTCTGTCATAGACACCCGCCGGGGTATCATGACTTATGCAAATGCTGGACACAACTTTCCAGTAATATGTCCCGTGAGTGCAACCGACTCGCGCCTAGGAAAGCCTTCGAAGTCTCAAAATATGGGGGGTCTAATACAACCAATCTCCTTGAAGCTGATGGGTACACCGCTCGGCATGGACAGTACCTCTCAATACAAGGAAAGGACGATAGAATTAGCTCCGGGCGATAAGATATTTTATTTTACTGACGGACTCATCGAGTGCACGTCTCCATCGGGTGAAATGATGGGACGCAAGCAAATGCTTATAGATGTAGCGACCTTTGCAAATCTTCCTCCAGAGGAGATGAAGAATTCAATCATTGATAAAGCATTTGCATTCTATGCCGGCACCCCTCAGGCGGATGACATCACGTTAGTGGTTGCTGAAATCTCAAAAGATTGGTCACCAAACATCACCACGTCCCAACTAGAAGCGGATATCGAAGTTAAACGGCCAGAATCGAAAGAATCTGGGGCAATACCGGAATCAAGTGAAAAGCCAAAAGACATAATTTCGGCGGAAAGCATTTTGTCGGCACCAGAGTCGGACAAAGTAGAAATTACTAGCCCTGACAGGCCTGCTGATGAACTTCAGCTCAGATCCGAGCCTTTGGTACCAACAATGATCGAAGTTACTGTGGTAGCAGAAAACCCCATCAATACGGTCGGGTCAGAATTATCACCAACCATCCCGTTACTCTCAGACCCACTTCAAACTTTGCCACCACCACCACCACCGCCACCACCGTCTACAGTCCAAGCTGAAACTAAAAAGCCAATGGGCAGGTACAAACTTAAGTTACCTAGTGTGGGCTAATATAGAATTAGGCTTATCTCAGCAAATAGCCACCACCGTAAACGCTTCTTATGCTTATTTGACTTCCGGTGAGCTTTGTCCTCAGTCGCGAAATATGGCTGTCTATTGTTCTTGGTGAAACCTTAATACCACTCCATACAGCCGCGCTGATTTCTGACCTATCTATAACTTGACCGCAGTTTGCAATTAGTAGCTTTAACAGTTGGAGCTCTTTTTGTGGCAAACTAATATCTTCCAAAGATCCTTTTAGTCTCAATGAGAGATTTGAAATATCAAGCACCATGTCTCGATATTTTATTAAAGCCCCCGTCCTTGCTTTCGCCTGGTGTCTAATCTTGATCTTTAATTCGGTAACAAACTGCAATGTATCATCTGTAAGATTCAACTTGTGCAATCCAGAGGGCAATGAGTCAGAACCGGTTCCATCTGAACACACGAGAAAAAGAGAACAATCGGGTAAAACGTCTTTGATTTCGATGTTTATTTGATCAATTGACCACTCACCAAACCGGCAGTCCACAATGACTGCATCCGGCAAATTAGCCCCCCCTAATCGAGAAATAGCCACCAAGGATTTCAATGAGGCCACTGCACGGACGGCAAAGTCACCAATTAGGATGTCGGTGATTCTCGTCGAGTCATGGTTGCTTTTCTCAAGTATCCACAATGTTCCCAAAAACGGTTCTCCGCTTGAATTTCGCGTTTGTTCTGTGATTAGTTGCGTCCATCTATTCCCAGTTATTTAATTATATGACAGATATCGCCGAAAGGGACTTAGTGGCCTATCTGGAAAGAGTATTGAGTAGGTAAATTAATGAATCTTGAAATAAACATCGAAACAATAAGAAAAGCCGCCATTAGGATCAGACCATATGTCGCCAGCTCACCGGTTAAATATTCAGTCAATCTTTCTAAAAAAATGGGGCAACCTGTTTATTTGAAACTAGAAAACTTAAATCTTTCGGGCTCATTTAAAATTCGCGGTGCTATGAATGCACTTCTCCAACTACCACAAGAAGACCTAAAGCGCGGCGTCATCGCAGCAAGCGCGGGTAATCATGCCCAGGGAGTTGCGCACACATGCCGCTTGCTTGGCAGCAAGGCAACAATCTTTATGCCTGTGCACTCATCTATCGTAAAAGCTGCTGCAACGAGAGAATTGGGAGCTGAAGTCAATTTGGTTGGCAGTAGCTACGAAGAGGCACTAAATGCAGCTCAAGAGCACCAACGACAAACAGGCGCAGTATTCTTACATGGATTCAACGATGAACGTGTCATAGCTGGGCAAGGGACAGTAGCACTTGAATTAATCGAGCAAGTACCAGACCTGGGTCTCGTTTTGACGAGCATTGGCGGTGGCGGTCTAGCCGCAGGAGTAGCCTTAGCTATCAAGGAATCTAATACAAGTATTCAAGTCGTGGGCGTCCAGTCCTCGTCTTTTCCCGCGATGCAGCAATCAGTAGCCAACGGAAGCATAGTCGAAAACGCGACCGGTTATACGATTGCGGACGGAATTGCCATTAAAAAGCCAGGATCGAAAACGTTCGAAATTTTGAAGGCGTACGCTGACGACATTGTCCTAGTTAGTGAAGATGAAATTGCTTCAGCAGTCATGAATTTAATGGAATGGGAACATATGCTGGCAGAAGGGGCAGGTGCCGCTGCTGTCGCAGCACTTTGGAAACTGCCAAAGTCAATTCTCTCAAAAGTCCAACAACGTCCGATAGTATGCGTAGTATCCGGTGGCAATATCGACGTTAATTTACTCAAGAGGATCATTCCCATAGGTCTAAAACATACTGGCCGCTTATGTAGATTGGCTGTGACTATTCAAGATCGACCCGGGCGTCTCGCTGAGCTTCTCAACATCGTTAGTCAAACGGGAGCAAACCTTCAGGAGGTTACTCATAATAGGCTATATAATGCGGTAGGATTTGACGATGTAGAAGTGATCCTTGATATTGAAACCATCGACACTAATCATCAAGAGCAGGTAATTTTGGCGTTGGTTAAACATCGATTTAAATATGTTAAGCTGGGATGATCTGACAAAAAAAATGGCGCTAACGCGCCATTTTTTAAACTAAATATAAGTTTAACTCGCAAGGTTTTTACTACTGTGAACTCCGCCAACTGAAGTCAAATCATTTGCTCCATGAAATTCATTCGTTCGCAAGTCGAACATAACCTCAGCAACTTCTGGATACGTTTTTACGAAACTCACCCTAACTTTCTTTTTTACATTCATTGGCAGTTGCTCAAACGCGCTTCGATTTTTCTCAGGCAACAGGACGTGCTCAACCCCCTCACGCTGGGCCGCCAATAGCTTCTCTTTAAGCCCACCAATCGGCAGAACCTTCCCGTGCAAAGTTATTTCTCCGGTCATTGCAACCCTTTGCTTTGGAGCCTTGCCGAGAAGTGCTGACAGAATTGATGTCGCTAGAGCGATACCTGCCGAGGGTCCGTCTTTAGGCACTGCTCCAGCAGGCAAATGGATGTGAATTTCATTTTCAATCAAATTCTTCGCATCAATTCCAAATTCAACTGCTCTTGACCTAACGTAACTTAAAGCCGTCTGAGCAGACTCTTTCATGACGTCACCAAGTTGTCCGGTCAACACCAATTTAGCTCTAGTTCCTGGCAGTAGGTTCGTTTCGATTGCCATTACTCCCCCGCCGTAACTTGTGTAAGCAAGTCCAAGCGAAACTCCAGTAACGGGCTCTAAATGGTAAAAATCATCATCGAATCGTTTAACCCCCAGGTGTTTCTCTACCAATTGCGGCGTCAACTTAATGACAGTCCTCTTTCCAGAGTCGACTTCATCTTCGGCGTACTGGCGCGCAATTTTTCGACAAACAGAGGCTATTTGCTTCTCTAAACCTCTTAGACCGCTTTCTCGAGTATAGCTATTGATTATGGTGGTTAACGAATTTCTAGAGAAAACAACTTCTGATTCATTGAGACCTGATTCTTTGAGTTGTTTTGGTACCAAATATTGATTCGCAATAATCAACTTTTCTTCTTCCGAATAACCAGAGACCTCAATTATTTCCAATCGATCTCTCAATGGGCCTGGGATTGTTTCAAGCGAATTGCAGTTCGCTATGAAAAAGACGTCTGAAAGATCGAATGCAACACCCAAATAGTGATCGACAAAGTTTTTATTTTGCTCTGGATCAAGAACTTCTAACAGAGCTGAAGCTGGGTCGCCGCGGTGGTCGGATCCCATCTTGTCAATCTCATCTAACATGATCAAAGGATTGCAGCTCTTCACCTGCTTCAGGCTCGTTATCAGACGACCTGGATATGCGCCTACATAGGTTTTTCTATGTCCTCGAATGTCCGCCTCATCTCGAACGCCACCAAGTGAGATCCTAGAGAAGTGACGGCCCATAGCACGTGCAACTGAGCGACCAAGACTTGTCTTTCCAACTCCCGGGGGGCCAACAAAACAAATTATCGGACTTTTAGCTCTGGGATTTAATTTTTTGACCGCTAAATACTCTATAATTCTGTCTTTGACCTGATCCAATCCATAATGGTCTTCATCAAGAACGTTTTTCACATCCTTAAGATTCAGCTTATCCTCAGTCCGTGTTTCCCAGGGTAAGGCTAAAATTGTTTCGACATGGGTCCGAGTTAATGCTGCTTCGCTGGTATCTGAATGCATTCTCTCAAGACGACGAAGTTGCCGTGATGCCTCATCTTTGGCTTCAGCAGTAAGTTTGACCTCTTCCATCTTTTTCCAAAGAGCGTCAATTTCTTCTTTTCCATCAGAATCACCCAACTCAGTCTTAATCGCACGCATTTGCTCCCGAAGATAATGTTCACGCTGCATGCGGCTAATTTCTTCTTTTGCCTGGGACTGAATGCGCACCTGCATCTGATAAACTTCAATCTCTCGTGATAAAAATCGATGCACTGCTCGTAAACGTTCGGTTGGATTGTAAACGGCAAGAATGCCCTGCGCCTCTTGGACCTTAAGCCCCAAATTTGCTGCTACTAAATCACCGAGTCGACCTGGTTCTGTGACATCCTCAAGGACCATTAAAATGTCTGGTGACAACACCTTTCCGAGGCTTACAACCTTTTCCAGATTTTCTCGAGTCGCCCTGATCATTGCTTCAATTTCAGGTGTGTTTTTTACGATGACCGGCTCTTCTATTAGCTTGACTCGAACCGATGGGAAAGGCTCAGTTGAAATCAAACCAGCTATCTCTGCCTTTGATATCCCTTGCACTAGCACCTTCATTCGACCATCAGGAAGTTTCCTGGTACGCATGATGGAACAAACTGTTCCGGTGTCATAAACGTCAAATGGCGCATCTAGGCTGCAACTTAGATTTTCAGCGTTTTCACCCGACACCTTGAACGCAGATAAAAAGATCTTCCGCTGGTGGGCAAGCGCATGCTCTACTGCATTGATACACAAATCCTCATTTATGAAGACCGGTACAATCATGTGTGGAAAAACCACGATATCCTTCAACGGCAGCAAGGGCATCTCGGTGTTGATGTCGGTGAGCTGGTTAGTGCTTTGTCCGGTCATCCAAGGCTCTCCTTACTAGTTACTTTTCGCTCAATCAGATCTTATATTGCATCATTATTACTATCGGCACTGGGTCGCTAGAGCTTGAGGCTCACTTGAGAACATTGACGTTTGCTGATTGTCGGGAAGGGTAAATTGCTGGAGGGATTAAGTTGACTTGAGATTGATGATTACAATTAAATTTCCTACTTTTTCACTGTCTTGATCGCCGCTTCCCTCGATAATAAAGGAAGTGCCCTCACGCGTACCGGCCGGTATCTTAATGCTAACGGAAACAGACTGTTTGATCGGTTTTGCACCCGACTGTCGGTTTGTAGTAGTCCGGGAAAATTTGACCAAAGCCTCGCCACCATCCCGCGCCAGGGCTGTACTAATCCAAATGGGGACACGCAAGTCCAGGTTAGAGTGCTTTTGTTGCCAAGATTCAAAGGAGATTTCCTCGTAATTAATCTGATCACAAAAATTTCTGAGGGATTCTAAATCTGATCTGGAAAGGGAGGAGGGCTTTGCTGAAGATACGGCTGCTTTTTGCTTTCTTTTGTGCTTATTACGCAGCCGCTTTGGAGGAGAATTTGATTGGTCCATATTTCTGGCACCGATATATCAGCCACCCGTAGGTGTGAGAACACTTACCATTGCAGGTCGAAGTAATCGACCATGCAGCTGATAACCACGCGCATATTCATTGGCCACAGTATCAACAGTTACATTTGCGGAATCTACACGCTGGATCGCTTGATGAAGGTGGGGATCGAACGGTGCATCTTTGGCATCGATGGCTTCTAGACCATGCTTGCGACATACATCTAGTAGCTGCCTACGGACCATTATCATTCCTTCAGCAAAGGCCTGAATGTTGCTCGCGTCAGTCAGAGCGGCAACATTGCTGTTCTCAGGTATAGCCTTTTCGAAACTATCAAGCACAGGCAAAAGATCCTTAAAAATTGTCTCAAG
>OMIY01000329.1 GCA_900299215.1 bacterium
AATTGGATTGGTAAGAGCGTCGGGGTGCGATTTGCGTTTACCCACACCATCAAAAATGATGAGGGTCAGTTGATTGATGACGGCAAGTTGTGGGTCTTCACTACGCGTGCCGACACCATCATGGGGGTGACGTTTTGTGCTGTGGCGGCCGAACATCCGTTGGCTACCTATGCGGCGAAAACGAATTCTGCTTTAGCGGCCTTTATCGAAGAATGTAAACAAGGTACGGCGCAGGAAGCCGAGTTGGCGCAAATGGAAAAGAAGGGCATGGCTACGGGTTTGTTCGTTACTCATCCGCTGACTCAGGAACAAGTGCCGGTGTGGGTGGGCAATTACGTGCTGATGGGGTATGGCGAAGGTGCCGTGATGGCAGTGCCAGCGCATGATGAGCGCGATTTTGGCTTTGCGTTGAAGTACGCACTGCCGATCAAACAAGTTATCGATGTGCCGGAAACCTTGCGTGGTGAGCAGTTGTTCACCACTGAGCAATGGTGTGAATGGTATGCCGATAAGCAGCAAGGCAAGTGCGTTAACTCGGGCAAATATGACGGGTTGAAATACCAGCAAGCGGTAGATGCGATTGCGGCTGATCTGAAAGCGCTGAATTTGGGTGACAAACAAACTCAATGGCGTCTGCGTGACTGGGGCATTTCCCGTCAGCGGTATTGGGGTTGCCCAATTCCGATCATTCATTGTCCTTCATGTGGTGATGTGCCGGTCCCTGATGACCAGTTGCCGGTAGTGTTACCTGAAGACAAGGTGCCTGATGGCAGTGGTAATCCGCTTGGTAAAGACCCAGCGTTTTATCAATGCTCTTGCCCTCAATGTGGGGGCGATGCAAGGCGTGAAACGGACACCATGGACACCTTTGTGGATTCTTCGTGGTACTTCCTGCGGTATGCCTGTGCGGATAATGGTAAGTCCATGGTCGATGCGCGGGTGAATTATTGGTTACCGGTGGATCAATATATTGGCGGTATCGAACACGCCATTTTGCACTTGTTGTATTCGCGATTCTGGACGCGTGCAATGGCTGATCTGAATTTAGTAGAGGTGGCCGAACCTTTTACCAGTTTGCTCACTCAGGGCATGGTGCTGAATGAGATTTATTTTCGTAAACCTGCCGCAGGACGCATTCAATACTTCAATCCCACTGAAATTGACTGGCAATGTGATGAAAAAGGTCAGCGTATCAATCCAACATTAAAATCGGATGGGCAATCGGTCGAGTTTGGCGGCATGGGCACCATGTCCAAGTCGAAAAACAATGGCGTTGATCCGCAAAAATTAGTGGAGTTATACGGTGCCGATACCGCGCGGTTATTCACCATGTTTGCTGCGCCTCCCGAGCAAACTTTGGAGTGGTCAGAGGAAGGTGTTCAAGGTGCACACCGCTTCATGAAACGCTTGTGGCGAGCAGTGTTTGAGCATGTGAAGCTTGGTGCTGTCACGGCGCCATTGAATGTGGCTGAGTTGAGTAATCCGCAAAAAAATGTACGTCGTGCGGTGCACCAGACCTTAGGCAAAGTCACTGACGATATTCAGCGTCGGCGTATTTTTAATACGGCTATTGCGTCGGTGATGGAGCTAATGAATACCTTGGCGAAATTCACCGATACAAGCTTGCAAGGTAGAGCCGTTATGCAGGAAGCCTTGGAGAATGTTGTCCTGATGTTGTCACCCATCGTGCCGCATGCTTGTCATGCGCTGTGGGCTGAGCTAGGACATTCGGCTGCGATCATTGATCAACCATGGCCTAAGGTTGATGCAGGTGCTCTACAGCAAGACATCTTAGAGCTTGTTGTGCAGGTGAATGGCAAGTTGCGTGGGCGGGTACAGGTCTCCGCTCAAGCCACTGAAGCAGAGGCTCGCGAAATTGCACTAGCCGATGAAAATGTCAAACGATGGGTTGAAGATAAGCCAATTAGAAAGTTTGTATACGTCGCTGGCAAGCTAATCAACATGGTGGTGTAACCGTATGGCTTTTTTAAGCTGGGGTCGCTGGTTGTTTTGCTCGTTGTTGATGCTGCTCCTAGTCGGTTGTGGGTGGCAGTTGCAGACCGTTCGACCTATGCCTCCCGAGTTATTACCCTTGTATTTAGAGCTTGCAGATACGCAATCCGTATTCTCGCGTGTTTTGCTGCAAAATTTAGAGTTGGCAGGTATCGAAATGACTAGGGATAGGAGTCGAGCGCGATCTGTGTTGATCGTGACTCAAGATCTGAGCAGTCGACAGGTGAGTTCAGTTTCAGCACGTAATAAGCCGCAGCAATACCAGATTGACTATCGGGTTGAGTATCGGTTCGATCGCCATGATGAAGCGACTAATACTCAAACTAGCTTACAACCTGTCAATATCATACCGACTCAATTATTGAGCGTAAGTCGTGCGATGAGTTATGACATTAACTTGGCCTTAGCTAAGGAACGAGAGGCGGAGTCGGTGGAAGAGTTGTTAGCGCAGCAAATTACGCAACAAGTGATGCGGCGCTTGAACAGTGTGGCCATCTCACAAAGTCCGGTGCATTAAAGTACAGCGCTAATTGTTGCGCTTTAGCTTATTTTAGATCTGCCGCACGTAGGGTTGGATTATCTTGCTCAGGTTTGCATTGCTCATGCTTGATTTTTTTAATCTCTGTGTTGGTTTGGGTGCTCTGAGCTATGCAATTTAATGCGGTTACCCATCAGGCCATCATTGATGTGCTTCGTGTACAGGATACGAATATCATTGCTCTTGGTGAATTGTTACAGCGTTTTGGTTTGATTCTCACAACGGTGGATTTAGCGTGTGAAATCCCCGGTTCCTACTGGGGGGACAGTGAAGCAGGCCTTATTGGTAATCAATTGTATTGCCGTTCCGATACTCCTTTACACTCTGTACTGCATGAAGCAAGTCATTTTGTGTGTATGGATTCAACTCGCCGCGCCACGCTAAATAAAGATGCGGGCGGTGATTTTGACGAAGAGAATGCGGTTTGTTATTTGCAAATTCTGCTTGCCAATCACATCACGCATTTCGACTGTTATCGTATGTGTACTGATATGGACGCTTGGGGATATACCTTTCGGCTTGGTTCAGCGCGCGCTTGGTTCGAGCAAGAATCCGAATCGGCCCAACAGTGGTTACAGCAACGTGGTTTGCTTGATGCTAAGGGAAAGATTACATGGCGGTGCGTGAGTTAAACGTGCGTGTGTTTTTTGGTTTGACTGCTTGGGCGAAAGTTATTCGTGGCTCTAATTAACGCATCCGTGTTACTTGGTTCATAAGCAGAGTGACCGGCATCGGGTGTTACCCAGAACTGTGCCTCAGGCCAGCGTTGATGAAGTTCCCATGCGGTCTGCATCGGACAAACCACATCGTAACGACCTTGAACGATGACGCTAGGGATGTGGCGAATACGGTCCATGTTATTTAATAACTGATCTTCACTGTCGAAGAATCCCTTGTTGATGAAGTAGTGGCATTCAATGCGAGCCACGGTAATGGCAAAGTCGGGCTCTCCCCAGTTGTTAATATTCTCTTCGTTGGGAATAAGAAAGCTGGTGGCTGCTTCCCAGATAGACCACGCTTTTGCCGCTGCTAATTGTTCGCTGTAGTTGCTGCTCGTAAGACGTTTGTAAAAGGCGCGAATCAGATCATCACGATCTTCTTCAGGCATCACCGCCGTGTACTCGGCAAAGCGATCTGGATAAATGGCACTAGCACCGTGCTGATAAAACCAGTGTAGTTCCCAGGAGCGGAGTAAAAATATTCCACGAAGTACCAGTTCAGAAACTCGTTCAGGATGCATTTGCGCATATGCTAGAGCCAGTGTTGAACCCCACGACCCGCCAAACACTAACCACTGCTGAATGCCAAGATGAGTTCTAAGTTTCTCCATGTCGCTGACTAAATGCCATGTCGTGTTGTCTTCTAAATTAGCTTGCGGTCGGCTACGTCCACAGCCCCGCTGGTCGAAGACAATTATTCGATAGGCATCGGGGTCGAAAAAGCGGCGAGATTGTGTCCCAGCCCCAGCGCCTGGACCACCATGTACAAAAACTGCCGGTTTACCCATGGGATTGCCGCATTCCTCCCA
>OMIY01000330.1 GCA_900299215.1 bacterium
CTCGGCGGTGCCGGTGGCTTAGGCGGCGGTGCAGGAGGCCTAGGCGGTGGCGCAGGTGGACTAGGCTCTTTGCTAGGTGGTGCAGGTTTAGGCTCGCTACTCGGTGGTGGCGGTCTTGGATCTTTGTTTGGTGGTCTTCTAGGTGGACTCGGCGGGACGCAGCCTGGCAGCAGTCCATAAATTAATCATAAGTAGCGGTTTGATCAGAATGTGCAGATTTTTTTTAATGATGTCATGGATATTAACGATTGGGCTGGCATGCAAACCCAAAGCTTCGCCTGTTTCTCCGGTTGTTAGTGAAACGGATGATCTGAAACCCAATGCTGCAGCTTTGGTCGATACCGCAGGATGTCGAGTCAGATCTTTGCGTATACCGTCAGATGATTATCGCTACACTTTTTACGACAAGTTGATGAAGCTAGCGATTAGTAAAATGGATGCCGCGCAGGGTCCGTGCATTTTCGAACCCACCGAGCTCATGTCACACTCGCGCAAATTTAATCAACTAAATAATAATAAGCTCGATATCGTAGGCAATGTGTCTTCGACTGATCTTGAGGCACGGGCCCAGCCAGTAAAAATTCCCGTCCACATGGGATTGCATGGTGTGCGGCTACTTGTTGTGCGTAAAGGCCAAGAAGCAAAGTTTAATACGATCAGGACGTTGGATGACCTTCGGAATCTGACAGCAGGAGTCATCCACGACTGGCAGGTTACTGAAGTATTGAACGAGAATAATATGCCAATAGTTACTAATGATGAGTACGAAGCCCTGTTCAGAATGTTAGATAGGGGGCGTATTGATTATATACCTCTTGCCATATTTGAGGTGTTTCAAGAGGTGAAAAAGCGCCCTCAATATGCCATCACGGTTGAGCCCACCATCGTTTTGAACTATCCAAGTACGGATTACTTTTTTGTAAATTCACAGCGGCCTGATCTTCGAGATCGGCTAACGAAGGGCTTAAAACTTGCTATCGACGATGGATCACGTGACCAGCTGATGGAGCAGATCTATGGACTACAGAGTTTAATCCCGGCGAGCAAACTATCCGAACGACAGCTGATTAATCTGACTAATCGAGCTAATCCAAATGATGCTCCGCTTAACGAAGCAAACTACTGGTATCGCCTTGAGTTTTCCTCTGCCAAGCAAGAAACGCCGTAGACGATAGTCGCCCTAAGATCAAGGCACTCGTCATGATTAATGCACCTGGATGCTTAGTCGTGGTGAGGCCGGTCCACGCTACAGCTACAATAACAATGGCCTCTGAGGCACTTGCGAGTGTCACTTTCACAGTCAGATGACGGTGGATATAGCCGGCCACTAAGTAGCAAAACAGCATCGAAATGATCGGAATAGGCGCAGCAATGCGAAGCGGCAATCGCGCGAAATCGGCAAGTTCCGGCGAGAGTCCGGCGACTTCGGTAAGCCAGAGGTCGACCAAAGGAGTGTAGGCAAGAACCCAGATCAATAAGGCCAGCAGAAATGCAATCATGAGGGTAAAACGGGCCACCGTTCTGTCATCGTCCGGACTTTTACCAAGCAACGCAACGGTAGCGTCTTGTAGCGCCAAGCTAAATGATGCAAAGACGAAAATAAATGTACCGATTATCGGTAGCACCGCTAAAGACTCGACACTAGCGACCGATCGACCGAGAAAAAACGTGACTATTGGTTCTGTTCCAAGAGAAATGTAAGCCGTGATGATCAGTGGGTAGTAAAATACCCAAAACGCCTTTTGTGTGAGTGGTGGACCTTCGCTCGCGCGATTGGCGACGTCTTTTATAGTACGACGCGCCATAAATCGAACCGCGAGCCATTCGGCTATCACTCCTGCGGTTAGTCCCGCGCAGCCCACCTCGGCGCCAGTAAAATACCCGGATTTAGCAGTAGCTAAACAGGCCAGCCCTGTTGCAAGCACACGCACCGTGCCGCTAATGGTAATTTGGCGTGCGGCCCCGGAGCTCAGTGCGATACCCTGATAAAAGCGCCGCATGCCAATAGCGGCTGGCCAGGGAACCAGCCAAACCAGTGCTGACCTTGACGCTTCAACAACGTCAAGCTCTATCCCCATGAGGCTTCCAGCCATCCAATCAAATAGTGGTGGATAGGCTAAAACCGCCATAATGACGGTCACCAGAAGATTTAGAATCAGATTATTGCGAAAGACCAGTCTATAACGCTGCTGATCGCGGCAGAGCGCTGAGGCAGCATTGGTCATCATGACTATAGGAGCCTCAACTATCAGCCCAATGGCAGAAGCGATACCAAATGCTGCCAGATTAATCTTCGGGTCAGGAAGCGTGGCAACCATGGTGGCAACGATCTGATAAGACACGGCCATTAGTAGCCATGTCGTCATTAGCGGCAGCCAAAGTCGGGCGATATAGCGATAGCTAAGTGTCACATGAACCTTAAAGCCTAAAAAACTTAGGCTCCAATCAGATTTTGCCCACAAACACGAAGGACTTCACCGCTGACACCGCTTGCACCCGGGGTACTGAAAAACAGCGCTGCCTCGGCAACGTCTAAGGGTAGCCCCCCTTGATTTAAGGAGTTAAAGCGACGAGCAACCTCTCTGATGGCAGCAGGCATAGCTGCTGTCATGCGCGTCTCTATAAATCCGGGGGCAAGAGCATTAACCGTGATCTCGCGGCTAGCAGCTAACTTAGCTAAACTCTTAACACCGCCAATCAAGCCCGCTTTGGCTGCGGCGTAATTAGTTTGGCCCGTATTGCCTGCTATACCACCAATTGATGCCATGGAAACTATTCTGCCACCATTGGGCATTAGCATTTGATTATTGTCCGATTTGGCCGCAAGTATAGCCTCACTCAGCTTAAGCGGAGCAAGGAGATTGATCCTGAGCGTATCATCCCACCAATCCCGCGGCATGCGGGCCAAGGTTTTGTCACGTGTGATTCCAGCATTGTTTACCAGAATATCGATCGTCGAATGATGGGCTTGAAGATAGTTGACTATATTACTCACGGCGTTGGGCTCTAGTAGGTCAATTGTTAAACTAGATCCCTTAAGTTCCGTCATCAATGCCTGTAAATTGTCGCGCTCCTGCGGACGATCGTGACCGATAACTGTAGCACCTTCCTCCGCCAGTCGTCGGGCGATGGCAGCCCCGATGCCCTGAGCAGCACCAGTCACCAAGGCGACTTTGCCGATCAGTGACTGAGCAAGTGGTAATGGTTCGGTGCCGACTGCAGCTCCAACACGAAGGCATTGTCCAGAAATGAAAGCGCTGCGCTTTGATAGGAAAAACATCAGCGGACCACGTAGAGCCTGAACGGTGTCTCCGCCTTTGCTCACAAGCAGCACTTGCGCCGTGGCACCACGACGCCCGAGTTCCTTGCCTAGACTTTTAACAAATCCGACTAGTGCACTTGAGACTGCCGCCGCCTCCGACGTCGCCACATTGTCAGCGGCACTGCCAATGATGACGATGTGACAGTTACTTGCAATCAATGCGAGACGTGGACGTATAAAGTCGTAGAGCGAGCCTAAATCATCAATACTGGTTGCTTGACTGATGTCAAACACAATGGAGTTAAGCTTTGGACTGCCGATGAGGCTGGGCGCTACTTCTCCACCGGCACTAGTCACCAGGTCATTTAGTTGATTAACCAGTTTAGAATCGCGAGTACCACCGACAGAAATTTGGTGTCCCTTGAGTTCCTGATCAGACCAAGGAGAAGTTGCCCGTGCCAGTGGCTCAGGTAGAGGCAGCGGCAGCTTTAATTGACGAACGAGGCGTTTAGCAATTGGCCGACGACTTATTTCAAGTAGTAGATCGCTCATCTGGTGATCTCCTTAGGTCCGATGCTGGCAATAGCGTGGGGTTTATTTGCGGCTTTATTCAGTAACCTTAACTCGAAGGTGTCAGCCCTTGTTCGGCTGGGCCATTGGCGGAACGCCAGCGTTGCCGGCAGTGCAATGGGTTGTTTAAATTCGCAGCGAAATTCGACATTGGGCAGGTGGCAAGTTTCGACGTGGGTACCGGCAAGTCTCATTTCAATCCACGCGCCATGTACAATCGCACCATCGAATCCGAATAGTCGTGCGGTCAGTCCAGTAAGATGGATTGGATTTAGATCACCAGTCGCGATCGCAAATCGTCGCGATAGGCCGCGCGGGAGACGCCACTGCTCACTGTGCGCACCAACTCCGTCCGTGGGTGGACGCGAGGCACGAAGAGGAAGCTCCTGACTGCGAGGTTTTCGTCTCAGCATGGTGGCTTTGCCGTGCCACACATATTCGTCGCCGACCATGACATCCGTGCAAAGGTCGAATTCAGTGCCTTTGTCGGTGTCGCGATGTCCCTCGATCCAGCAGGTGACCTCAAGTTTGGATCCGCTGCCGATGGGCCTAACTTGATGAATCACCGTACGAACGTGCACAGTGCCCATTAGTGAGAACGGAAAGCGCGGATCAAGCATATTACTGAGATGTGTGGGGAAAGCATAAATATATGGAAACGTGATTGGTAGATAACCATCGTTTGGATACTGTGTGAGTCGGCGCAGCTGATCTAAAGTACGTTCCGCTACGGTCGCTGGTGCAATCTTAGTCTCAATCCGCGGGATCGTGGCACCTGGGGCTAGGCCGCTTCGGAAGTTTAAGGCTGCACGAACATAATTAAGTGGATTCATGACGAAGAGTCCGACACTGGTCTATCGATTATTGTTTGCCGACATCATAACGACAAGGAAACCCTTTGTCAGGGATAAAGTGGATTACTTCTTTCTGCTCAGCGCTATATAGGCACTGTTTAGGATATCAGCCACTGTGGCGCCTCGAGACAAGTCATTCATCGGTAGTCTTAGGCCTTGAAGGATTGGACCGTAAGCCTCAAAGCCACCAAGTCGCTGCGCCAGTTTGTAAGCGATGTTGCCGGCATTCAGATCGGGGAAGATGAAGCAGTTGGTCTGCCCTGCAAGCGGGCTGCCTGGAGCTTTGCGAGCAGCAATGTCACGGTCAAAGGCGGCGTCGAATTGGAGTTCGCCGTCACTGATCACCTCCGGATAGGCAGCGTGAAACTTGGCTGCAGCATCGGCGACCGCAGCCTGTGCGGGGTGCTTGGCTGAACCCTTGGTGGAGAAGCAAAGGAAGGCTACTCGTGGCGCGACTCGAGGCTGTAGTTCACGCCAAGTTGCCACTGAGGCAGCAGCGATATCGACCAGCTGATCTACCGTGGGCGAGATCACGACACCACAGTCGGCGAACAGGAAGGTTGCCTCTGGACCAGCGGTACCAGCTTGGCGGTGCATAATGAACGATCCGCTCACCGTCTTGATCCCAGATGCCAGGCCGATGGTCTTGATCCCCGCACGTATAACTTCTGCCGTGGTGGCTTGATTGCCACCTAGGACAGCATCGAGCTGGCCCGACACCAGGTGTGTGGCGGCAAGTTGTTGGCGTTGAGCACTGCTAAGCGGGGTTCCCTCAGGTGCGGCCCATACTAAGCGAGACGCTACGGCACTCAGATCGATGCCATGCTCTTCAGCGATCTGTATCGTGTGAGTCCGTTCCGAGTAGAGGCTGACGGAGGCTGCGGTGCCCTCTGCTAACAGCTGCTTGGCGACGGTTAGTACCCGTGGATCAGCACTGTCAGTTAGACCTAAACGGCCCGGTGACTGGCTACAGCGGTTCTTAAGTTGTTCTTTAAAAGCCAAAAAACCAGTCATTTTAGTCACCTAAAGCGCATAGTTAGGGTTAATTCACAGCCTCTGCTTAAAAAATGGGCAAATCGGCATAGGCATTGCTGTTCAACCACTTGGGTTGCCTCCTGGGGTGGTTATCCACATGTCCTGTGGATGTCTTGCAACTGGGCGGCAACTCGAGCTTTTTTATCAATTTAAGGTAATTTGCACTAGTCACTCCTTAAACTTTACCAAAGTCCTGCCGAAGACCATGAACGTCGCCGCCGTCAGAGCGGTGATGATCCCCAAAGGAGTGGCATGATCGTAGTAGTGACATCGAAAAGTGAGTTAGCCGAAGAGGTGCGGCAGCAGTTGCGCCCATTTGGTATACCCACCAAACTCCTTTCCCCAGGGGACCCCTTAGCCATAAAGGCGCTTTATGCCCCTGACGTGCTGGGTGCGGTTGTCGATGCTTCGGTACCTGACATCCCAGATGAGGGATGGCACGATCTCCTAACCAACTTAGGACGCCGTCTCCCAGTTGTTGTGCTAGGCGAGCAAGTCTCGGCAGTAGTGCGCACCCAGCTGTCGACGGTGACCTGGCTGGATCGACCGAAAGCTGAGCATGTGTTGTCGGTACTCGACGCCTGCGGAGCGATTGGCGTCAGCTTTCGTCGTCTCAAGCGCGATAACATCCCCACCTTTAGCCCCCAAGTCCCGTTGCATATGTTGCAGCAAAATGGGGTCATCTCAATTCTGACGATCGACGTCAGTAGCTTCAGGCGGATCTCAATAGAATATGGTGCCGATGCTTACCAACGTGTGCAGGACTGCTTTCATCAGTTGCTGTTTGAATTGTGGGGTAACGCTGGATGTTTTCGTGGCGCTGATCAACTTTGTCGACGTAGCGTGCACGGCAACCAGTACTATGTCTTCCTCGAACAATCCCGTGCTCCAGGCGCAATACCACCGCCAGGCAGCCTCGAGCAATTAGCCGATCGGTTGGTCGTGCGTTTACAAAATTCATTTTGGCGTGAGATCTTTGTCGAGCGCACTGAACGAGTTCTACCCGACTGTATCACCATGGTGCCCGAAATTTCCGTGGGATTTGGCACCGTACTCAATAATCCCGCAGTCGACCCCTTTGAGCTCATTGAGCAGGTGATAGAAACTGGTATGGAGTCGGCCCGTGCTCAGCTGAAACGAACCAGGGATCGTCAGCGCGAGCTCATGCAAACCTTAATTCAGACTAAAGGTCTACTCGAGCCCCACTATCAAGCGGTGTTTACTTTACCGCAACTTACCAAGGACATGGTCGAAACAGCGATCGCTAGTAGCTCTTTGAAGCCGTTGCGTCGTCATCTCTTTGGCTTCGAATCATTAGTCAGAGTGCGTCCACAAGCCATCGACGCTCTTTTTCAAGGCGCTGGATTGGCATATCTTGAGCCCCGATATCTGAGACCCGACGTGCTCTTTTCTTTGTCGCACAACGTCAAGGTTGGACTTGAACTCGACCAGGCTTGCCTTCAGCAAGCAGTACATCATGCGAGCAAACTCCCAGGTACGCTTCTCTTAAACATTCTGCCGCGCAATCTCTACAACATCGACAAGCTTATGCACTTGATTAGCGACAGACCTAGTCTGATGTTTGAAGTGTCAGAAACTGAGGCCATCAATAACTTCGACATCATGCTGAAAGTTCGTGCAAACCTAGACCGCATGCATATGCGTATCGCTACCGATGACTTTGGACGGGGTCACTCTGGGCTAGAACAGATTATCAAGCTCAAGCCAGATCTTGTGAAACTAGATCGGAGCCTCATTCAGGATCTGCATCGTGATTCAAGTAAACAAGATTTTGTATCAGGCTTAATACGCGCAGCACGCATCTCTTGCTCAACTATCCTCGCCGAAGGTGTGGAGCGATGGGAAGAGGCCGAGGTGTTGCAAAAACTTGGTGTTGATTTGGTCCAAGGCTTCCTATTTCACAAGCCCCAGTCATCCACCATCATTGAGCTGGATCTGGATCACGAAAGTCCGCTCGGACTTGAGGGTGTGGCTTAATTGGAGTCTTCGTTACTTTGGTCGTGGTTACCAAGGCATAGGCAGGAACAGTGGGTGCGCAAGCTGGAACCTTTCCGCAAGTTCCTGGCCTTGGCAGCCCAAATGAACGGCAAAATCGTCAACAAGACTGCGATCGCCAAGGAAGCCGGCGTTGAGGATACCACCGTAAACCATTACTTCGAAATCTTGGAGGACACGCTGCTTGGCTTCTTCCTGCCGGCGTTTCATCGGTCGGTACGGAAAGGTCAAAGGCTCACACCAAAGTCTTAATTCGTGGACACTGGCATCAAGCGGGCCCTCGATAAGACGATGACCGTCGAGCTGCTCCTGCAAACCTTTGCTTGGGGAGATGCCTTCGAGCATTGGGTAATTCTAGAGATCGTCAAAAATGCCAAGTACCACAGATACGATTGGAGTTTTGCGTTCATACGCACCTATTCCCTCCACGTCAACGACTCCGCCGTTGGTGTGGCTGGCCGGGTTGGTCATTCACCATCGCCAACCACTATTACCATGATTTTCAGGTATACTGTTCCGTAAATAACCCTGATATACTGGAATCACAAATCATGATTGCTAGGTTATTTTGGTGACTAATTGATGTATATATCAAGAATTATTGACGAAAATCTAAAAGACTGGGCCATGAGGCCAAATCGCTTGCCACTCATCATGCGTGGCGCCCGCCAGGTGGGTAAGACTGCGGCTGTTATGGCGCTTGGGCGTACCTCGGGT
This sequence comes from bacterium, assembly GCA_900299215.1. GTDB lineage: Bacteria > Bdellovibrionota_B > Oligoflexia > Oligoflexales > CAIYRB01 > CAIYRB01. Next base: position 8,455 of record OMIY01000330.1, read on the forward strand.
CTGTTCGATAACGTGGTCAAAGTCGATTTTGAGGAGGAGCCTGGTCTTGCTCGGATCTTCGCTGGGTCACTTAAAGCAGAGCAATTAGTCCGTGATCTCGAAGCAGTCACCGGGCAACCGATTAGAGCTGGCAAGACCTTGCTCTTTTTCGACGAGATTCAAGAGTGTCCGCGTGCGATCAGCTCGCTGAGGTATTTTCGTGAACAGATGCCTCAGCTGCATGTAGTGGCCGCCGGGAGCTTGCTTGAGTTTGTACTGGGAGAAGCTTCCATGCCAGTAGGGCGGGTTGAGTACATCTATGTGCGCCCGATGTCTTTTGGTGAGTTTTTGCGAGCCACAGGGCGTGGTCTCTTAGACTCGAGGCGACCGCATATCATGTCTTGGTCGGAGGCGATCAGTCTGTCGCCTATCGAGGCAGAAGGCCTCGATTCCGCATTAAAGGAATACTCGATCGTTGGTGGTATGCCGGAGGCCGTATCAACTTACGTAACTACCAAGTCGCTGATCGAAACGTCGAGTGTCCATGATAGGCTGCTCAGATCGTTTAGAGATGACATACCCAAATATGCTCAAGGTGATCTACAGCGTGCGAATTTAGCGCAGTCAATGCTCGCACTAGCAGCATCTGTTGGTCAACAGATCACCTATACTAAACTAGTCGATGATGACGCTAAGCGAACCAAACTTAGCGTGCATTTGCTAGAGCAAGCAATGATCGTTACGATTGCTCGGGCAACTTCCGCTGGGGGGCTTCCGTTAGGTGCTGGTGCCTCCAGCAAATACTTAAAGCCGATATATCTAGACGTCGGGCTTATGCAACGTGCATGTGGTCGCTCACCTGGACAATTGATAGAGTCGAAAAATCTACCTGCAGACTTTAGGGGACAAATTGCCGAGCAATTCGTCGGTCAAGAGCTCTTAGTACAACGCAGTGGCAGCGAGAATGATCAGCTCTTTTTCTGGCAGAGAGCTGAAAGGGGCTCTACCGCAGAAATCGACTTCCTCATAAGTAATGAAGGTCAGATCTTTCCAATTGAAGTTAAAAGTGGTCCGTCAGGTAGACTGCGCAGTCTGCATCTCTTCCTAGACTCACATCCGAATATTTCAATCGGATACTGTCTTCAGCAGCGTGTGAGTTTCGAGCAAGTTGGACAGATTAGATTTGCTCCAATTTGGTCTAGGCTTACATGAAAAAGTCCGACACTTAAGTGTCGGACTTAAACTACTTTAAATAGCTTTAAGATTAGTCGTTGCAGCTAACGGTGATCCAAATCGGGTTACGGTTGGAAATGTTAACGAAGGTCAAGGCTTCGTCATAAGCCTTGTTGTAAGCTTCGTCATGGGTAGGAGCGGTAACGGTGTAGTAAGGGCCGCCTTCGCTACCAGCGTCAGCAGTACAGGTTACGTCAGCCATAGCTGAGCTAGCAACGGAAGCAAAGGAAACAGAGGCGATGATTTTAACGATGGTCTTCATGTGAAATCTCCAAACAAGTTGATGTTCGCACGTTGGTTATTGGAACGGTAGGAACCGGATAACTCGAATTTGTTTTTCAAGGGGGATTGGCAGCTCGGTTAAGGCCAGGCACTTTCAGCGTCAGCACTTGCATCGCACCGGAAGCGAAGGTGTGTATAAATGAACACACTTTCAGAATCAACAAAAAAATATGATTTGAAATCTGCAAATCAAGATTGAAGATCTTTGGTGCCGTAATTTGTCATTACCGATATGAACATAATAGGAACAAAGAAATTCCTATGGCGCAATCAGTCTTCTTCGCTACAAAAATCACCGAGCGCTTCGAAGTGATCGACTAGTGCTTGTTCCGATTCGACACGACCATAACCAGAGCTTTCGCAAAATTCGCTAATGGCATCCAAAGTTTGGTCGATCCGGTCAGAACTGCTGCCAATAGCTGTAATTGCCAATGCAGCACCGACGTCGCGATCGTCATAAACCGCGGCACAAACTTTGAATTTAGCTCTGATCTTTTCAGCTAGCTGCTTGAGCTCACGGCGATCATTGTCACTATCAAACTTCGCCTCAAAACCAAGTTTAACTACAGCAAAGTACATATGATTCTACTCTTGTGGTTGCGATATGTTTGACGTCACAAAATCTTTCTAGGTGTCTTTAAAGACGTCCGATAGGAAACTTAAGTTTCCTGATCGCGGCTCGAGATTCTTCTCTTTAAGCCAGCTTTGGTTAAAGAGGCGCGAAACGTACCGATTACCGCTATCACACAGGATCGTCACGATGACATGTCCTGGGCCTAGTTCTTTGGCCAGGCGATAGGCTCCGCAAAGATTGAGCGCCGCCGATGCGCCAAGAAATAGGCCTTCCTGATGAAGCATTGCGTATACCATCTCGACGATTGGCTGATCGGCAATCCGGTAGGCATCGTCGATCGGTGCATCCGCCATGTTAGCGGTGACACGCCCTTGGCCAATGCCCTCCGTGACGGAGGACCCGGAGTTGAAGTCGAGGTTGCCACGTTTGATCCAGGACCACATAGCCGCGCCATGTGGATCTGCACACACTGTGCGGATCTTAGGGTTCTGACTCTTTAGGTAGGTCGATACACCTGCTAAAGTGCCGCCGGTACCAACGACCGACACAAAGCCATCGATGCGTCCGTCAGTATCCCGCCAAATTTCTGGTCCGGTCGTTTTGATATGCTGATCTCGATTCGCAGTGTTGTCGAATTGATTTGCCCAAAAACCACCAGGAATCGACGCCGCAAGTCGCTTGGCAACGTGATTGTAATTGTCGGGATCGCGGTACGGTTTTGCGGGCACGGCCCGGACTTCGGCGCCCAAGGCTCGTAGATACTGCATCTTCTCGATACTTTGGGTGTCAGGAATGACGATGATCGTCTTATACCCCTTGGCCTGTGCAACGTGAGCAAGACCTATCCCGGTGTTGCCGGCGGTGCCCTCGACGACGGTGCCGCCTGGGGTTAGCTCCCCACGTTTCTCAGCATCGTTGATAATGCCAAGGGCGGCCCGATCTTTGACCGACCCTCCGGGGTTTAAAAACTCCGCCTTGGCTAAGATGTCGCACCCCGTAGCGTCGGACAGAGAGCGTAGGCGAATAAGCGGTGTATTTCCGACTGTACCAGCAAAGCCGTGAGTGATGTGCAAAGCCAAGACCCTCCGCAAAAACCTGAACAACTAGCTTATCACAGCTAGCGTAGTAAGACCGTCTCAATTGGTGGCAGCAATGGGTAGACTCCTGTTCTATGCCGCGATGCTCCTGCCGCCTTATTCTTGAGGCCAAATTGACATTGATAAACGATCCGGTAACGACGCCTCCAGGCAGTCTCTGCTTTGAGGTTTAAGCCGCTCAAGTTTTCTGAACATACCGACGTCATCCTATTGGAGCGCCACCAATATAGAGAAAGTTCGCAACTGAATACGGGTGAATCCCATGAATGCTGACCTTCGCATGAGGAAATTAAGCCAGAGACTGGGTCACCAAGGATTTCATATCTAAGTTCCCACAGTCTCTGGTAGCCTTTTACGAAAAGTTGATTCGCAATCACCGTATGCCATGTCATAAGTAAGCTAAAGACTAGTGCAAGAATGTCGGCAATATTCATAGTGATGCTAGAATTTCGTTTACGGGGTGCCTAAGCTAAGGCGTGAAGTCGAAATCAAACTCGGTCGCAGCGGCATCCCCACCGAGTTTACTATTGATCTTGTTCACTTCAGACTTAACTAGTTTTGCGACATAACCTAGGGCAGCGATCGTGACCACTGCGGCGAAGGTGCTCACAAGGATGTACTCGAGTGCCGCAGCGCCTGACTCATGACTTCGTTTCAAAGCAAAAATTCGGCGTAAATTCATAATAAACCTCCAGTCAATGAAGCCCGGAGTTTGCTACGTTAAATCGCGAGGACACAAGAGACATCACCTGCTTGGGCGAGTGACATCTTTAGTTGCGGCCGGCTCGGTCTAGCTCTTTACTAATAGCTTCGCTGAGGTCCTCTTGTTCTGAGAGGTCGAGATCGATCTTAATTTTGACGAGCCCAGCCAGACCGTTGGTGGCATTCTTTAGCATGTCATTTAATGCATTATTAGTTTGCGGTGTGCCGCCGGAGTTAGACGCTGCCAGCAATAGCGACAACGACCCCTGGACTGAAACCGAGGCAATTGCCGGAGGGTTGATACTGACCCGCATCGTCAACCGGTCAAAAATCATATTGGCGGCCTTGTCGACATTGTCAAATCCAGTATTGACGACCGTAAAAGTCTGCACGTTGGGGATGGTGAGATTCATGTCTTTAATGTCGTAAGGGCGATCGAAACTAAGAGTCGTCACACTCACCGTACCTGTGCCAGTTTGGTTACCTGTCGCCACAGTGACACCGCGTACCATGTTGAGCGATCTCAGCGCCACCTTAGATGATGCTAACAGCGACGGAAGTACCGGGCGAGGTGGCGTATATTTGCCAGGGCCAAGCTCGGGAATTGATAGTACATCGTCGGCTGTGATGAATGGATTTTTTGCCGATCCACCTAGGCTATCGGTCAAAGCGCCAAGCGCTTTTTGTAGGTCAATCTTTCCAACAAGAGCACAGTTGATAGAGGCTGCAGGGATCTTTAAAAGACCGTTACCATCCGTGCCGAATTTTTTGTTTACCTGGAGGGTGACGTCACCGTCACAAACTTGAGCCGAGTCGCTGTTAGTGCCGCCACCGTTCCCAGTGACTATGCCAGCTCTGATCTTGTATTTCGCATCTAGATACAGATCCCCTTCATCGGACGTAGGCTGTGCATCGCCAGCGCGCGGCCCTAAGTTGCTGGCAATTGCCTGGGCATCGCTTGCACCTCTAGAGCGGCTACCTGTAGGTATGTTCGAGCTGAGGCGCGACGATCCACAAGACACCACTGCACCTAGGGCGAAAATCCCTAGCAGTAGGTGTGCGCTTTTGTGGTTCCTCGAAAAAAGTCGCATACCTCTAATCTCCCGGCCTGCTTATCGGCATTTCGGGGCTAAAACTTTAATATGCTCCACTTAATTGTGGGTGATCGATATTTTTATCTTTAATGTTAGTCACTTATGAATATCGATTGGAACTTTTGGCAGGTCGATCGAAAGGCGCCGCAACTTCGGCCTCTTAGAGCTAACCACCAACAATTAAGTGGATCAGTTTGTGTGATATAGTTTTGTAATCACCTCTCATTCCAGCACCGAATTGGTGCCAATGGGGCGCAGTCCGGGGAGTTCGTCATGACGCCGTCATCGTCTCTTTCTATCGCCGATGCCAATGCCGTTGCCGGCCGTCTCAGAGAAAGTGTGGCCAAGGCTGTGTTTGGCCAAGAGCAACTCATTACCGAAGCGTTGTGCTGCCTTTTAGCTGGCGGTCACATCTTGATGACCGGTGCACCTGGTCTCGCCAAGACGACCTTAGTACGGGTTTTTGCGAGGCATCTTGGCGTGGCTTTTGCGCGGATTCAGTTCACTCCAGATCTTTTGCCTGCCGATATCGTAGGGGCAGAAATCTTGAACCTAGATTCAGCAACTGGTCAGCGTCAGTTTAGTTTCGCCAAAGGTCCCGTGTTTACCAACTTGCTTTTAGCGGACGAGATCAACCGCGCCTCACCACGGACTCAGTCAGCACTGCTCGAAGCGATGCAGGAGCGCAGCGTCACTGTTGCAGGGACCCAGCATCTTTTACCTCAGCCTTTTATGGTCTTCGCCACGCAAAATCCATTTGAAGCCGAAGGTACGTTTCC
>OMIY01000331.1 GCA_900299215.1 bacterium
CCTTTACAAAATTAAAGTCACCCAATCTAAGAACTCCCTGATTCCGGCCAATCTTTAAACAGGCGCCTTAAAGTGTTCAAGGCTTAGACGGCCGTTGACCATCTAACCATCTGAAAAATTTGGGTTAAAAAGCTGGCCTAGGCTTTGCACCAATCTATGCAAAGACTCGCGCAACCTTCAGATAGGGAGATAGGGACCATGATTCACATGAGTAATACCTCGATGGCAATCGCGGCGCTCGCTCTGACAGGCCTCCTAAGCGGCCAGCTGGCCTCGGCAAATCCTCAGGCGGCCCAGCCAGTTGAACAAAAACCACAGGAACAGAGAGTCAGTCTGCCTCTGCGTGTGGTCGATAAGAATCAATTCTGCACGAGACTATCCCAGTCTTTTACTAATTTTGCCGTCTCTAACGGTCTGGATAAGATGCACACCGCTCTGCTCTCGACTGGTGCAACCGCCGAGGTCATGCAAGAGTTTAAGGCGGGACGCGCCACCGACTACATGAAAGTTGCATCGATTCGCAACATCGCCCGCTTACCCGCAGCTGACAAAGATGAGGGCTACCTAGCACTGTCTGGTATGATCGGTGAGGCGATGGGTATCGGTAACAATATCACTCTCGCACTTTCGACTGGCGAGCTTCGTTACATTCCTAGCGCTCAACGCGGTGTCGACATGGTGGTCGTGGCAAACAATGCCGCAACCCTGTCACCACCCCGCGCCCAAAAAGTAATCGAGATCGCCCGCGGATCACAGATCAAAATTCACATCTTGTGGGTAGGCGAAAACGAAAGTGCGCAAGACGTCGAGGAAGCTCGCGCTCTCGCCTGGGTAGCAGCTAATACCGGTGGCGCCTTCGCCAATCTTGGCGGCACCTCCGGAGAAAACCCCTGCGCTGGTAAAAGTCTCTAATCGGATTGTCGACGATATTAATTTTTAGAGGTTGGTGCTTTAGACATAGAATAAATCTCAGTTCCATCGCCCGCGATCATGCGGGCGTTTAACATTTCAGGACTAAACTCTAAATCAAGAAAGCCATGGGAACTACGAGCAAATCGGCTACCCTCGTGCGCTGGAGTCAAAGGCTGATTCAAGTTGGCGCCACCGCCCCCAACCACAAACATATCAAGGCGGCATCCCTCGGCACGCAAGTGTTCTAAATGATGTGAATGGCCTGAAAGATACAAGTCGCTACGATCGCATAAATAAGCTGGCATCCACAATCCACGCAATCCTCCTTGATAGGAAAAACCGCGGTCGCTTGAGCTGGCAATTGGATGATGAGCCATAACGATTGTCCATGTGGTGTTGGACCTGGACAAGGTATCGTGCATAAAATCAATTCCACAAAAGGCAGGATTGAGGCACACCTCGGACACATTAGAATCGAGGGCAACTAGCTTCAAGAGATTGCCGAAGTTGACGCTATAAAAACGATTCGGCAAATGCCACCTCGGTTCGATTAGCGTGTACTCGATCTGCGCGGCTGGATTGTCTTTATAGTCGTGATTCCCCAAAACAGGAAAAACTTTAGCCCGTCCTAAACACTCATTTGAACCAGCACTGGAATAAGGGCCCAGAACTTTTTCCTGCCACTGCTGATCGCGGACCGACGAAACGCCTATAGGATAGGCGTTGTCGCCAAGAAGTAAAATTCCGTCGATGCCACCTATAGCCTGGCAACGTTCGTTCATAATCTTGGCAACCTGCATCTGCTCTGGTCCACCGGTACCAGTATCACCCAGGGCGAAAAAACGCATTTTTGGCTTCGCTGGAAGATCGGTAGTAAGGGATCCAACGCGCACCATTGGTACTGCCAAAAATTCGCTACGCAACTTCGCTGCCACAGCAAATAACGCAAGCAATACTACGGACCAAATCAACCGCTTTTTTTTCGTGCGCATACCAGTCACCTACCCAGCAGATTAAGTGTGCCTTATTCTGCCACGGGTGGCGTGCCAGGGGAATTCTTTCGCCGACGGCCTCGCCCACCGCGACGTCGAGGACTATTGGGCCCTGCGGGCGCAGCCTCCGGTGCGGCGCCCTCGGTAGCAACGTGCTCAGGTGAGGCGGGCTCAGGTACGGCAGCCACAGGTTCAGCTGGCTCAGGCGAAGTGGACTCAGGTACGGCGGGCTCAGGCGAAGTGGCGACAAGCTCAGTTTCAACTGCGGTGCTGCCATCATTCGACTGCCCTTGCTCGTCTACGCGCTGGCTTCCGTCTACGGTCTTTGGGCCGCCACGTCGACGACCGCGGCGACGGCGAGACCTCCCACCACCTTGAGGGCGTGCACCAGATTCGGCTTGGACTGCAGGCTGATGGTCGCTTGGCTCTTGAGAAACTTCCGGTACTACTTGCGTCTCCAGGGTTGGAGCAGTCACCGGTTCTTCAGTGACGGTTGCCGGCGCAGCAGAGCTCTCGATCTGCGGCGCGAGCTGAACCCTACGTCCAGGGAAATGACGCCAGTCAAAATAGTGAACCTCGTCGGCATGCAACATCAAATCCCGATGCACCGACCTGTCCTTGTCACACCAGAGCGTCAATGTAGCCCCAGACTGTTTAGTGGCAATCACTGCCGGGATAAAATCACTATCGCCGGCCACCAAGACCGCGTGTTGAATGTGTCCCGCAGCAGCATGCTGCACCATGTCAACGCTGAGCTGAACATCCACGCGCTTTTGAGCGAAAACTTCTTTATCGCCTTCCCGACGGCGCTCGAGTTTGCCAAGGCGAACTTGCCACCGATCGCACTGCTCTTGGAGTTCCGCCATGAACCGTTCGTGGGCAGCCATTCGTCTAAGTTCTGCCTCGGTAGGTCGATCTGACATCCACGGAGGACAGTAATAAAAATAGCAGCGCATGAGGTCCAACTGCACATTGCGCCGCAGTGGTTTCAAAAGATATGCCGCTAAATTACGATAATCGGGGGTGAGACGCGCATCCTGCAACTGCTTGATTAGATAGCCGCCATCGATAAAAATTGCCGCTCGCATAGAGCCTAACTTTCCTTCCTGATGAACCCAGATCAGCCCTGCTCAGCTCTGACGACGCGAAGTGAAATTTGTCGTTTGAGTCTAGTTTTAGGGCGTTGCGGTACTTTTCGGATACCACCGCTTACCTGGATCTGAACATCTGTCATCAGGCCGAATAGAGTTCGATTTATAATATCAACCTCTTGCCATAATCGTCGGGCCTGATGTTTCGACTTTTCGTCTAGCGGCGTTACTTGCGCAACCCCGTCTAGGGCACAGAAGTTTTGGTAGGCTGCCTCACGCTGGCTCATGAGATCGAAGAAGTCTTCGCTCCCAGCATCGAGTAACGATGCGAGTGCGGCACGCCCTTGGTTCAGATAGATTGCCAGCGCCTCATGCACTCGGTCGCTAAAATCACGCATGCGTCCCCACCCGTCAAGCTAAATAGTTCTGGGCCCATCCAAAGATCGGCCAAAGCGGCTCTCAGCTTTACCAGCCATACTTCTAAGGCTGTAGTGACAAGGATCGCAACCCACTAAATTATTGGACTTTTATGCCTTTGTCAGGCAATTCTCCCAGACCCTTCTGCAGCGACGCGAGCGCCGACGACAGATGAAGGCTCCTCGGCACCCATCCGTTTATGAAGGACTGGTAGGCTGGTTGTTAACAGCACCGACATCAATGCCACCGTGGTACCACCAAACCAAGCGACCACCTGCCATACGTTCTGTTCGACGACTCCAGTCCCAGCCAAGGCACAAAGTATTGCTAAACCAACCAGGTGTGCCCACGCATAATAACGCCCGTAGCGCCTGACAATCCCGCTGGTCACTAAGCTATTTCCTGTTCGCATCATGCGCCATCCTACCGGCACAAAGAGCCAGTCGGTTGGCCAAAACAACATCAGGTTTACATTGTGCCAGCCATCTGGGTGCCCTGAGAAGAACCAATTAAGCAGCAAGGTGGCGCCGAAGAGACCGCTCAAGAGTGACCACCACAAAGTGGCGACGCCGATAGCTCTCTGCGCAGACCGTTCCTTATTTTTGACGAAAATGAGCAGCAGGATGGCGACAGCGAGACTCATGGTCACCGGCAAAGTCACCGCCAGAAAGTCATTAAATCGCGGTTTGAATACCTCAGGATGATCCAGCAAAACTCGTTCGCCCGTCAGCAACTTCAGATGATTCAACGGCTGCCCATTGTCATCGAATGCTGGCATCGTCAGTAACCAGCGCCTCAGGTTATGCGGTAAAAACATATCCTCCCAAGCAGAGATGGGGCGATCGATATTACTGTTCATCAGGATGTCGAGTATGGGCACTATAAAGGGAGAGTAAGCCAAGTTTCGTCTAACGTAGTCCCGAAACACGTGATTTGCGGGTTCAGTTGCTAAGCGCTTGTATATTTGATTACCGAGAATTTCATTTAGGTAGTCACGTGGGATAGTAGCGCAGTTCTTGTACCAGTACTGGTAGGAAAACTGACGGTGTTCAGGCACGGCGTTCCACGCAATTTTAGTGATCAATTTGCGCTTCTGTTCGGCGGTGAGGTTGAGATGATCCATCACTACGCGCCTGTCCATTTCACCATAGAGTGCTACGTCACGCTCAAAAGTCCTCACCCCCATGCTGTAATCAAGCTGCCCGCGAAAGAACTTCCATAAAAAGCCTGGATCATCGAAAGAAAACTTTCCCCAGTTAAAGGCGACATCGTTTCCCTCAGCGCGATTAATGACCCTGATCGCAGTGTGTCCAAACCTGTCATTGACCTCAAAGCCTGGTCCCCCCGTTAACAGGAAGAAATCGAGGTCGTTCATATCTGAGGGTATCGAAGGTACGTAATAAACCGGTTTTGTTTCTTTCTCAGCCGCATAAGCCGGACGATTTGCAGCGCCAAGCAAGACACTTGCCCCCAGACACCAAGTCATCATCGTAGCTAAACCTAAGTTCACGGCGTCCCCCCAGACATCATTGCAACAGGTGTCAATAGATTAACCACTCTAAAAGGCCAAGGCCAGCCTTCGATTGCAGGGAAATTTAGGCTAAGTTTCGCTGAGTTACGGAGGTTTTTTGCTGAACTCAACATGGCACAAGGCTTGCTCCTTAGGTTGGGCGCCGTTGGGCGCTGTCCTAAGGATGAAGCTGATGATCGACGGTGATGCCAATCAAATACCAAATCCCCAGACTCCAAAGAGTCCGCTGGATAAGATCATCACCTTGCAACCATACATCGGCACGGCTCACCGAGCAGGAATCGATGCAGTCGCCAAACGCCTCGTTGACCTAATCCTTGGTGGGTTGATCCTGACGGCAGCCCTTCCAATCATGGGCCTCCTGATTATTGCCATTAAGGCGAACTCTGCGGGACCAATCTTTTTTGTCCAAAGACGCGTCGGTCAGGGCGGCAAAATTTTCAAACTATACAAATTCCGAAGCATGATCACCGATGCCGAAGCGATCAAATCATCGTTACAACTATTTAACGAGAAGGATGGCCCGATATTCAAGATGAAGTCGGACCCACGTATCACCACGGTGGGTAAGTTTATGAGGCGACATAGCCTCGACGAACTACCGCAACTTTTTAACGTACTTTCTGGCGCCATGAGCTTGGTCGGGCCGAGGCCACCTCTCCCTGAAGAGGTGCTCAACTACGAATCTTGGCATCTGCGGCGACTTGCCGTGAAGCCTGGTTTAACATGCACCTGGCAGATTTCAGGACGAAGCCACCTAAGCTTTGACGAATGGATGAAGCTCGATATTGCTTATATCGACAGCTGGAGTCTAACCCAAGATTTGACTCTGATCTGGAAGACAATAAAAGTTGTCATTAATGCCGATGGTGCTTACTGAGACTCGACGATGATTCGCTGTCTCAATCACCGGCTGTAATTAAGTCCTAAAGTCGCGTGACTGATCTCACCACGACGTCGCACGTATTCTGGGTCAAGAGCCCAAGCAAACCGCCCCTGTGCATGTAGCGCCCAAAATTCGTTGAATGGCATTTTAATTTCACCTGCTGCTACTAAAAGTCCAGTTTGATCGGGATCTGATCCGCCCATGCGGGGTGTCATAAACACTAAATAATAGTCGCCATCAAGTCGGACCTCCCATCCGCTCGCCAATTGCCTACGCCAACCCATACCTGCACCGACCAAGGTCGTGACTTCGTAAGTATCATAATTTGGATTAGGCTGAGGCTGATTGAAATATTGCAGCGGTAATCTGAATGTAACTTCATCCGTGGCAGACTCGACGTAAGGCCACTTGAATATTAATTGGTCCCATTCGTGTGGTGCAAATTCCTCTTCTTTTCTCAACTCCACTTGAAATTCAGCAAAGCGGTTAAGTTTGCCACCAACGTAAATGGCATCGCGCATAAAACCTGATGCATCGTCGGTCAATGGCAATAGCAAGGCGAGTGGGCGACGATAACCACCAACCGTGATTTGGCTGTGCCATTTAAGCGGCGCCGTAGCTCTGATGTCGCCAAAAACATTCGACTCGCCCAGACTGAAATAACCGACATGGGCGGCTAGCCCGTATCCGGAGGGGCGATACAGTGTGAATCCTAAAGACGCCTCACTGGCGAGTTGACTGTTGTTTGACAAAGCCAAGTCATCTATCTGGTGCCCAGATAGATTGACATCAATCACTCCGTTGTACGTTGCGGAGGCTGTGTGACGTAGATAGACTTCTCCGATTGCATGCACGCCTCCCGCAACGGACATTAGCGACTCTTTTTTCGAATCGCTGCCGATGATTTCAGTCGTTGGTGGATTGCCCCCCTTTAATTTACTGATCAGATCAAGGCCTCTTTGAACTTGCGCCGCAAATTCGGGTCGGTTGCGCCAGCGGCTTGCTGCTACAAATTGCGCTTCTGCTGAAATCAGGTCACCCTGCCAAATCCATGAGTAAAGCGACTCGGCCGTAGCATCGTCGTCGTCCGGACGGAGTTTTAAAAATGTCTGATAGATCTCACGGCCACGAGCAAACTGACCTTTTCTTGTCATTGTGCGTGCAAGAACAAGCAGAGCATCGGGGTTATTAGTGTAACGCACATCATGATTGTCGAACTTATGGAGTAAGGTCGAATAATCGCCGGATTTAGCCTTAGCAATCAACGGATCCAAATTGGGCGACGTGGACTTAACGTCAACCTGCTGGGAAGCCGTTTTATATCCGTTCATACTCAGTAAAAATGCTTGCCATTGCACGACCTGTTCTTGGAATGAAGGACACTGCAAAAGACCGGTACCCTCTGCGATAGCAGTTGCGCTGAGCATTTGGACAGATGCGATGTAGCCATCAATCGCCTGTTTACTGCAAGTGACGCCTGCAGCAAGGGATAATTCGCTAGTGAACAGTAAAACGAGACTTATTAGAATCATCCTAAATTTCATCATTGATCCACGCATTACACACGTCCTTATGGTCATCAAAAAGAGCGCTCCGCGCTCAGCCGTACGACCTGCCGCTGCGCGTCCTCGCCATCTTTGAGTTGGATGTATTCACCGTTGACACCAAAGTTCAATTTCCAACCAACTGGTTTATCACCATCACTTGGATCTGAGAATGGCTCAATCACATACCTCAGACTAGCAGAGGTATTTGAGGCTGGTGTTCTTCCCTCGAAGCCTTGGACCCAACTCTCATCACGACGCTCTAAATTGGCCTCCAAACTGTGTCCTGGCACAAACATCATTTTGCTAGTTGCAGCTAGAACGTCGCTGACTGTGACCACGAGGCTGCCTACTGGTCTCGTCACTCCACGTTGCCAACTTAGACGCCACGATGAGTCGACATCGTAATTAGCAACTGTTAGACCCGCAGTGCCCGTTTCCGACGGGCCAGATTCACTCTCAAAAACAAGGACACCAGCTTTAACCTCAATATTTGTGGTTGGCGTCAGTTCATAGATCATCGTCGCTTTGGGACCACCGGTTGCGATGTCTATGAGATTGCTGATATACCGCTGCTGAATGGCTCCGAGTCTAAACTTGGTTCTAGCATCGAGCTCGTATTCAAAATCTAGATCGCCGTAGTACGCCTCGAAGATACTGGATCCACGATCGAGGCTACTCGCTATAAAGTATGCAATGACACTGCTGCGGTGAGTCAGTGACACGTAATGGTCGCTACTTACCGAACCGTATAGATAATGCTTTCTGTCGTCCGGACTGAGTCTTTGGTTGTCCCACTGTTCGACTAACGGCCGCCTCTCTAAACCGGTTGAATCATAGGAGGAGGTACCATTCAATTCCACATGATGGGTATATCTTTGACCTACGACTTTAACGCCTGGCTTTGCAGTCCCAACAGCATATTGTCCCTCTGACATAGGCGCTAGACCAGCTTGACCGGAGAGTTCGAGCGACCATAGCCAATTGGAACTTTGCAGCTGAGAGTTAGAGGCTGACTTAAGGTTCCAAAAATGCCAATAGGCGTCATTGATCCCTTTGGCCCCACTTGAGCTTTGGCTCATACCCTCATAACTGAGTTCTACGGCTGTATCCTGGCTATCGGCTAAGGCATCATTTGCAAATGCAATGAGGCAAAGTAGCTTTAATAATCGCTGCACCCTTGATCTCCACCTACGGCGCCAATGGTTGCACCAGATAATTTAAGTGCTGTCTGAATCGTGGAAACAGAGTCAATGCGAACAAATTGGTAGTTCGCTTGCTTGAGTTCTGGAAGTAGCTTTTGAAGTAGCTCAGCACTGCGTGCATCGTCTGCATGAAAGCGAACTATGCCCTTTTCGGCTTTTTCTATTGCCGAAAGGTAAGAAGCCGCACAGTCGCTGACACTGGTACCGGATCGCCAGCACCCATCGTCATCGACTTGGTTGGCTGTTTGATCGCCAATGTCCCAACCTATTGGTCCTACATACCTACTTAAGCCAGACTTATTTAGATCTAGGGCTAGCTCATCCGTGATATTGATATTCCCCACAGCTCTTAAAAGATACACGTTACCAGTTACGTAAGGTTGTATCAGAGCGTCAGTTTTTCTGATTTCACGTTGTGGGTCTAGCGATTCAGCTAGCGAAGTGCCGGTGTACCCTTGGTTTGCAACTAAGTGCCCATGTGCTTTTAACAATGCAAGTGTGGACTCGCGGCCAACCACGTTCTTGCCATCAATAAAGAACGCTGCCTGCACAGACGAAGCTGTCAGGGCTGCATCGATAGCCAAAGTTCCGTCACCGGGGCCGCCACTAAAGGTCAAAGCGAGCTGTTTAGACTCAAGCGAGGTCCCAGTATAAGCCTGAGCACGCACCCCGGTGCCACTGCCACAGGTTTTACCGACCTGGAAAAAATCACACCCTGCCAGCATCCAAATCCACCCAAGCAAGAGTTTTGATGTCCAAATAGCGCGCATCGATGCTGGCCTCCTACCGCCAAAATCCGAAAAACTTCTTTTGATTTTTTGGACTTGAGTCTGTCGAAAATTCTAGCAGGTGTGGTGCCTGTAGGCACTGGGTAGGGGTGGTAACCATCCCCGAAAAACAAATAAAGCTCTAATTTCATTAATCAAATTACACCTCCACCCGATACTGGCACCCGCCTTGCACCCTTAGAGCCAAAGTGGCTGCCCATGGTGGGTTCGCCGCAGGACTTTGATTCATGCTGCGCATTCAATTTAACCAGGCGAATTTACTAAGCGGGGCCAAAACTCTAGCGGTACTGCTAGCTACTTTGGTTATGGTTAGCGGATGTTTGCGCAAATCTCAGAACTCTTTCGTCAACTCGTTACCGACAAACTTAGTCATCCGCGGCCTAGTCACTGACGCGGATCAAAATCCTCAGCCTGGAGCCAAAATATTTATTGGGTCGGCCGAGACCGCGATTGCTACGACCGGTAGCGACGGAAGGTACATCGCAAATTTAGATGCTCAGGCTTTGACGCTCCTCCAGGGAGAACTGCGATCGCAGTCTATCCGCCTGTATGGCGTCGCTAGCGGCAATGAATCACTACAAGCGACAAGTACGCCAATCAATCTTGCCGCGCGCGGGGAGTTAGAGATTGCAGCTATGAAGCTACTTCCTACCTCTGTAGTCCATGGCCAGGTATTACAAATAATATCTGGCCGCGATCAAAGCCAACCCGCCGCGAAGGTGCGCGTCATTGCCGGCCACAGCGTGACCACTACTGGTGATGACGGTCTCTTCACCATCAAAAACGTCGCCGCTGGCAACATCACAGTGAGCGCTGGACCGAATCTTAGTCACGCGGCAACCCAAACTTTGACTCTCAAGGCAGGCGAGGAACGCCAACTCAAACGACCTTTGGTGATCTTTCCGCTTGGTGGTCCAAGAGGACTTGTGGTCCCTGACAGCGACGTTTTAGTCAACGATCTCGTAAAACAGGGGCGCCCCTTTACTCGTAGCTTCGGTGTCGTTACGGACGAAGATTCGCGATACATCCGATATAGTGCTGATCCCAAAGATTTGGCTGTGGACGGAAGTAGCACAGCCAGCTGGAACAAACTTTCCGACGTTTTTGATTTTGACTTTAAAAAAACTGGAGCCTCGACACTTTATTATCAGTTTGCTGACGGCGGACAAAAGCAGTTTAGTGGAATCTACTCTCTAGCTTTGACACTGGATAACTTTGGCTCAACGACAGGTCTGGTCTTAGGAGATGGCTCTGGCCTTTTGACATCCAACGTTGCGCCCGTAAGTGTCGACGTCCCACCAGCAGCGGTGAGAATGCGCATGGCACCGTCGGTGGAGTTGCTTCAGGCTGCTCCTTGGCAGCTCCCTCAACCTAGTTTTGTCTTTCCGTTCCCTCTGACTCGCGATCCAACCACAAATATGTTGCAAGCTTTTGGCACCGTGACCTTGTACCTACAGTACATCGACGCCAGCGGCATGGTGAGTCCCACCTACACCGCAGTAGCAGTACTGAACATGTTCCCGCCTGCTATTAGTAGCAACATTTTTACGGTAAATGGTGGCGCGGCAATATCTTCAACGCGGTTGGTACAGTTGAATATCAATGTCCCACCTAATGCTCATGAGATGCTGATATTTGAAGCTGACACCCCAGTGGTATTGAACAATCCTGGTGGCGACACTCCAGTACCGACCACGCCGGCAACGCGCAACCTGTGGTTAGCGGTTCAACCGATAAGCTCCTATACGTTCACCTCAACTGGAAGCAAGTCGCTTTATCTACAGTTTCGCACGGTAGATCAAGCTGTCAGTCCGATTTACAAATATCCTGTGATCGTGCAGCCTTTCCCCGATCCTGCATTAGGAGGCTTCCTAATCAATCAGGGCGCGCCCGTTGCCTTGTCACCGCATCTTTCTATCCAACTTAAAATCCCCCCTACTGCAACTCACTTTAGGATTATAGACAGCGCGCAAATGGCACAGCTGAACCTAGCTAATCTTGACATGTGGGGTTCTCCAATGACCAGTATGGCTGGTGCGAGCATCGTGCCATGGCTAGAGCCAAAACCCATATTTGTTTATACTCCGCGTACGGCGAGAGGCGTGACGACCATCTATGTGCAGTATAAGAACGCTGACCACGACGTATCACCGGTCTATCAGCAGTCAATCAACATCGATCCTGCTCCAGTGGGTTCTGGTTATTTTGCTGTTAACCCTGAACCACTTACTGGCGATTCAGCATTGATTACGACCTCAACCTTGGTCAAACTCCGGATTATACCGCCTCCTGGGTATCTTGGAGGCGCCATGATCGTTTACGAAGATCAGTTGCCAGAGCCTTTAGCTACCGCCAATGTCATTCCAGTACCGATGCCAGATCCGGTCACGGGCGAATTCCCCCTCATTCCCTATGTGATACGCGGCTCCGGAGCTCACAATCTGTTTGTCCGGTTTATGTCAGTGGATCAAAACAATGTACCTGTCATAGCTACCCTTAGTCCTACCGCATATACACGCACGATTCTGCTGGAGCCATTCCCGCTAGATACGGTTTCCGTGACTATCAATGACGGCGCCACGAGCATCAATTCAGCAGACGTTGGCAGTGCCAAGGTAAGTTTTAAAGCTCCAGACAACGTCACAAAATACCGCCTCACCATCGATGATGCGAACCTCGTCGGCAGCACCGCCATGCAAGTTTTTACCAGTGAGATCAATAATGTCGCACTGCCTGCAGCGCCTGGACAGCACGCGGTCTACGTCCAGTTCGAGAATGCTGATGGTCAGCAAAGCCCTGTTTACTCGGCAGTGTTCACCGTCTTACCTTGATAGTCCTCGATGATAGTCCGCGATGAAATTCCGCGATAATGTCCCTCAACAAGACTTCTCCGGGTCCATGCTAGCCAGGCTTTCATGGCTTGTGCTACAAAGCCCGTTATGGACGGTATATTTAAACAAATTCGTGCGTGTGCTAGCCCTGCGACTTGGTCTAAAGGGGTCGAATTAGCGCGTCAGGATGCTGTGACTGGCGAGCAAGTTGACGACGAGATCAAACTGCATGTAGTTGGTGCTAACGGTATTAGTCCTACCGTGACTTTGGTTCCGGAAGATGAAGACTGGCACTGCACCTGTGGTAGCGACGAAGACCCATGTGCCCACGTGACAGCAGCGGTTATCGCTTGGAAGCGCGCCCGAGAATCTGGCCAGCCACTACCAAAGTCAACCAAACACAGTGGCCACGTGGAGTATCGCTTCAAAAGGGTTGCAGCTGGTCTTAGCTTTGAACGCGTCGTTGTCAGCGGTGATCAAGAGAGCCTGCTGGGAGTTTCACTGGCGGCTTTGGCCTCGGGCCGGGTAACGGGTCCTAGCTTGACAGCAACTGCCGACGACATGGCAGTCGATTTAGTTCTGGGTCATCAACGCCAGGGGTTGCTTCCACAGACCATGATTCCGCCTCTGCTACGCGCCATGACGCCAGCCCTGAAGATCTCCTTAGATGGTGCGGCGATAACGATCGACGCCAAACCAGTAGGCCTAGCTGCCGAGGTCAAAGATGAGGGTCCGGGGGTACGTATCCGGGTAATCCAGGATCCAGTCATCACAGAGCTTTTTGCAAACGGCATAGCCCTTTGCGGCAGCGTGCTGCGACCCGTAGTTTTGCCGCAGCTGACGCCGACGGAACGTGAGTTCGTCCGTGAGGGCCGATTATTTGGTATGCGTGACCTTGCCGATCTGGTCGCGACCACTTTGCCCACTTTGGCCGCCAAGATGCCGCTCTCAACGCGCAGCCGAAATCTACCCACAAGCCTTGACTTCGTTAGGCCTGAGTTAGAGATAAGTGCCACTAGGCGCGGCCTACAATTGACTCTTGAGGCCGCAATCATTTACGGACGCGAGCCATTAGCACGTCTTAGAGCTGGGCGCTTTACAACACTAAGCGATGCCATCCCCGTTCGGGACAAACCCTTGGAAGCCGAACTTACTGAAGAGTTGCAACGCATCTGGGGCATGGACCTTGAGTCGCCAGTGATTCTTAGTGGAGAAGCGGCTGTAGCCATGGGTCAGCGACTCGCTCGATTCTCCGGCGTGATTACTGGCGATGGTCTCAATGAGTTCCGCCTCTACACCAGACTTGAACCCGAGCTTCAATGGCCTTCCGCTCCGGAATCGTTCGTAGATGCCCCCAATTTCATCTTTGCCTCGACAACGGCTAACCCAGGTGAGCGTAAATTTGCTGTAGCCACCGAGGTTGCCTCAGCCTGGCAACGCGGTGATTCCCTGGTGCCTCTCCTCGATGGCGGTTTTGCACCCTTGCCCCGCGAGTGGCTGCGTCTTCACGGTGACAAGCTCTTAGATTTTCTGGCTTCCCGCGGTGACGGCACAGACGCCTTGCCTCGCACTGCCTGGCCGCAATTAGCCGACTTAGCCGCGACTATTGAGGGTGGCGCAGCGCAGCTCCCTGATAGGTTTCAGGATTTTTGTCGAGAGCTACGACAAGGGCATTCCGAGCTGGATTTTACAGCTCCAGCTCCAACGGAACTTAAAGCAACTCTGCGGCCGTATCAGCTGCGGGGCTATCAATGGCTACGTTGGCTTAGAAATCTAGGTCTAGGCGCGCTGCTTGCAGACGACATGGGGCTTGGCAAAACCGTCCAGACTCTTGCCGTGGTCACTGGTCGTACTCTCATAGTTGCACCCACAAGTGTACTCTTTAACTGGGCCAAAGAGGCCGCACGCTTTCGTCCTGACCTCACAGTTTGCATCTATCACGGAGCCGGCAGACGCCTTGATCACAAGGCTCAGCTTGTGGTTACAAGCTATGCTCTGCTGCGCCTTGATTTAAATAAGTTCCAGGAGCTCACCTGGGACACCTTGGTGCTCGACGAGGCGCAAACACTTAAAAATGCGTCGAGTCAGGCGGCCAGAGCTGCCCGCGAAATCAAGGCCGGCTTTAAACTTGGCCTGAGCGGAACGCCGGTGGAAAACCGGCTGGATGACCTTTGGAGTCTCATGCACATACTTAACCCCGGTCTTTTAGGCGAACGTCGCTACTTTCAAGAGCGCTACGCTAGGCCTATTGGTGAGGGTGACGCGGTGCGCACCGCGGCGTTGCGCAGCCGCATTGCTCCGTTCGTTTTGCGCCGACGCAAAGCCGAGGTTTTGGTAGATCTGCCGCCTCGAACTGAGACCTTGCTTTATGCCGAGTTATCAGGGGATGAGCGTGAACGTTACGAAGTCGTTCGTGCTGCTAGTCGCAAAGAGATAATCGAGCAACTAAACAGTCAAGAGGGCGACGGCGGCGGCATCAATATGATAGCTGCACTCGAGGCTTTGCTGAGACTTAGACAAGCTGCTTGCCATCCTGATCTTTTGCCGGGAGTCAGCGGAGCGGCCTCGAGCAAACTCGCCCTGCTCATTGAGACGCTGCAGACCTCAAGTCAAAACGGTCACAAGACCCTAGTGTTCTCACAGTGGACAGCATTTCTCGATCTCATGGAACCCGCACTTGAATGTGCAGGTTTAGACTTTATTCGCCTAGATGGAACAACCCGTGACCGATCGGCAGTTGTGGAGCGATTTCAGTCGCCCGACGGTCCGAAAGTGATGCTCATTTCGCTCAAAGCTGGCGGCGTTGGCCTTAATTTGACCGCTGCTGATCACGTGATTATTGCTGATCCTTGGTGGAATCCGGCAACAGAAGATCAGGCAGCAGACCGCGCCCATCGAATCGGTCAAGATCGACCAGTCCTAGTGCAACGTCTGGTAGCCTTGGATACCGTCGAGGAGCGCATCCTCCAACTACAGGACCGTAAACGCCAGTTAGCGGCCGCGGCCTTGGATGGTCAGCAAGTTGCCGGGACCAGCATAACTAAAGAAGATTTATTGGCTCTTGTCGACTGAGGCGACTAAAGAAAAAAAGAGTGGCACATACCGAAGCATGTGCCACTTCTTAAAGTAATCAGCAGACTAATTAGCGAGCACCGTGACGGAAGGTGTCAACAAGCTGCTTTTTGGTCAGTTTCAACACTTGCTCTTGGTAGTGATGCATGGTGTCGATTACTTCCCGGTTAGCAATGCCAAAGAGGTTGGTAAGCTTCGGCAATACTTCGAGCGGTGGTAGAGACACGCCGCGTTCCCAGTTGCTTACAAACTGAGCGGTCGAGTACTTGAGGTGGTGGGCTACGTCCCACTGGGTCAGACCCGCTTTAGCGCGCTTCTCGCGGAGAAAACGGCCAACGATCTTTTGCCTTAACACATGTTCGTTTGTTTCTGCCTTCATAATCGTCCTTGTCCTTCATTCTGGATACAGCGCACCGTAATACCAAAAAAGTTTAGAGTCTCAAAGCCCATCTGCACTCTGGCGATAATTTTCTCGTCACTAAACAGACAAGAACGCGTTTATCCGAATAATTCCTTTAGAAATTTGACCAAAAACTGCTGCAAAAAAGAAAAAATCACTACCATTGGCGACTACTCAAAACTGTGATAACGATTATCAATCTCACCCCTTCCGTGCCTCCCCGGCGGGGATCATCAGGAGACCCTTAAATGCCTATTTGCCGTCACATCGGCTTCGCCGTTACCGGCTTTTTATTAGTTATTCTGCTTGGTTTGCCGACCATCGGGAAGGCTGTACAGGATCAGCGCAGCCCGAAGCTAGTGGTACACCTACTTAACTACCTTGCCAAAGACTATGCTGGTGCAGTCGGTGCCAACGGTACAGTTCTGTCAGAGAGCGAGTTTTCTGAGCAAAAAGAGTTTAGTCGTGATGCCTTAGAAGTCGCCAGAACCCTGCCAGAGCTTGCCGGCGACCAACTAATCATTAGTGATCTTGAGCGGTTGGCTCAGACGATCGCAAACCGGGGAGCGCCTGCCGAGGTGGCTGGATTAGCGGTTAGCCTCCAGGACCGAGTCGTCAAAGCAGCCAACATCCAGACGGAGCCTGAGCACCCGGTGGATTTGGTGAGGGGCCAAGACTTATATGGTACCAACTGTGCCAGTTGCCACGGGCCACTGGGCAAGGGCGACGGCCCGGCGGCTGGCGGTATGGACCCTCGCCCAGCCAATCTTGCCGACAAAAGCCGGATGCAAGGCGTCTCCGCCATGAACGTTTCCGACAGTATTAAACTAGGTATTCCGGGCACCTCTATGGTTGCCCAGCCGCAAATTAGTGATCAAGACGCCTGGAACGTGGCTCACTATGTCCTGACCCTTGCGGCCGCTGATCAAGGCAGTGCGCCTCATGCAGCTGGCGCAATTGACCTTGCACGGTCCAGTCTGACGGCAGCCTTGCAAGCCTATCACCGGGGTGACCTGGTCACGGCCAAGGCCCTGGCTCTGCGCGCCTACTTGGATGGAATCGAACCCATTGAGCCGCGCATGCGAGCGTCAGACCCAGTCGCGGCGCTCTCACTTGAAGAAAAAATGGCAACCGTGCGCTCTGCAATCCAGGCAAAGGCCTCGACTGAAGTGTTTGACGCAGCAGTTGCCTCGGCCGAGGCTCAGCTCAACCAGGTGCAGACGTTGCTACAAGGCCAGAAGATGAGCCCCAGTGTCGCGTTTATGGCAGCTTCCTCTATACTGCTGCGCGAGGGCTTCGAAGCAGTTCTCATGATACTCGCACTGCTTGGTGTCTCGCGTGCCATGCACTCGCGAACCGCGGCCCTCTGGATTCACGCGGGTTGGATGGCTGCAGTTGGCATCGGTGTCGGAGCTTGGTTCACTGCTGGCGCTCTACTTGACATCAGCGGTGCAAGCCGCGAAATGATGGAGGCGATCACCTCGCTCGTTGCTGTAGTGGTCCTACTTTGTGTTGGCTTCTGGCTCCATAGCCGCACGGAAATTGGTCGCTGGAACCAGTTCCTGCGGGTCAAAGTGAGACATGCGATAAAGGAGAAAAATCACTTCGGACTAGCATCGATCTCATTTATAGCGGCGTTTCGTGAGGCCATTGAGACGGTACTTTTTCTGAGAGCCATTTGGGTAGACAGTGGTGATCAAGCGAAAACAGCATTAGGGCTGGGAGTTTTATTCACCACAGTTGTGATCATACTAGCCTCTTGGGCACTCCTGCGTTTTAGCGCTCGCATCCCTGTGCGTCGCCTTTTTGCAGTCTCTGCCGTGATCATGGCAGTGCTAGCACTGATACTGACGGGCAAGGGTCTTCATGCCCTACAGGAAGCCGGAGTTCTAACAGTGACTTCGCCACAGTTTCCCCTGCGATGGGACCTTTTCGGAGTCTTCCCCACTTACGAAACGCTGATTGCGCAGGTTCTACTACTTGTAGCTATGTTTTGGCTGTGGAAGTTTGGGCGACGCCCTTCGTCGCCGACAGCGGCCAGCTGAAGTTACTACTAGCCTAAGGCCCGATACAAATTAGTACTGCTCGGATCAGGGCAGATACTCTCGTGTGATATTCCTGATGCCACTGCGAGTCACCAGCACGTCGTCTTCGATTCGAATGCCACCACAAGACGTCATTACGTCGATGAGCGGCCAATTGAAGTACTGACTCATCGCTCCCTGCCGATGAGGTTCCAGCAGCATCTTGATAAAATACACTCCAGGCTCAATCGTGATCACATTGCCCGCATCCAAGATGCGTCTAGTGCGAAGGTTTTTAAAACGCCCCGTTGCCGGAGTCACTGTGCCAACGCGATCCTGCTGCGAACCACCAACGTCATGGACGCAAAGGCCGAGCATATGGCCAAGTCCATGAGGAAAAAACACGGACGACAGTTTATCGTCCACGGCTTGGTCACGATCAATTCCCCTAAGTACATCATGATCGATCAGTAACTGGGCAATTTCAAGGTGCGCCTGGGTGTGCAAATGTTCAAACGAGATACCCGGCTTGATCATGGAACACAAACGCTGCTGTAGCTTGCTCATTCCACTGAGCAGTGCCCTAAATTCATCGGGAGCATCATCAGCTGCGTAGGATCTAGTTATATCCGATGCATACCCCTTGTACTGAAAACCGGCGTCGATCAAGAAGCTTTTACCCATGCGAGTTTTGTCGCGCTTGCGCTGATAGTGCAAGATTGCAGATTTTTGATCGAGGCACACTATGGCCTCATAAGGCAAAGAATGATCTGTGCAGCGGATCGCCCTGATATATGCGTGATGAATATCCAGCTCAGAGCCACCTGCAAAAAAAGCCTCTCTAGCTGCCACGTGTCCAACAGCCGCACGTTTAGTCGCGCGTTCAAGACACTTGACCTCATACTCGCTTTTGAAACTTCGCTCCCAGTTAAGTCTGGCCATGATGTTGGGTACATCTGTTTTGAGCCCGAGCTCAGAGGCCCGCCCCTTATCCGGCCCAATATAGGCCGCATAAGGCATTTCACTCACCTGGTCCCAGATCTGCTGCTCGTCGGCAAAAACTTTGATGTCAAACTCGCTGACCCAAGACTCATCGCTGTGATCAATATGCTCATGCCAAAAGTCCTCGGGAAAATGGACTAGCAACTGCGGCTTTTGACCGGGCTTAATGATAAGTAAATGATTGGGACCCTTAAGCGGACACCAATGACTGAAATGATGATATGACCTGAAGGGATAAGTCCGATCATCATCGGCATGATAAACGAGAGCGCCTGCACCAATGACCAGAGCTTCGTAGCGACACTCCCTTAGGGCGGACTCAGTTGTTTTTTGCCTTTGGCTGATGTGCTGCCGAAAAAGTGTTGCTAGAGCCATGTCATCCCCAAGCCAATAAAATTGCGTCATTTAGCGCAAGTTAGTTCCAAATTGCGGCATACAGATTGCAGCTGCAGTCGGTAGTAGGATCTCACGTGCGTTCCATATTAAGGTGTGTCCTCGCATTATAGCTATTAAAAATAGGGGAGACTTTCAATGACATCGTCCACAGCCAACCCCAGAGGGTGCGCCGTCGTTGGTCTGTCAGGTAGCGAAACCGGCCAAGGACTGATTGGGTCTGCAGTTTCATTAGCTCGGCGCTTTGATTTAAAGCTACACTTGGTCAGCGTCGTTGAACCCATCCCGTTCGATCTCGTGGCGTTTGATTCCCCTGCATATCTTGCTTACCCACCAGTCAACCTAGAGATTGAACTACAGCGCGTAAAGGAACGGGAGCAGGCCCTTTTGCAGATGGTGCGGGAACTTGGCGCCAAGTACGGCCTCGATGTAACTGCAACGGTGCGAGCAGGTGCGGCTGCCCCAAATTTGATCGCAGAAGCTACGGCACGCCATGCCAACCTGATTATGACTGGCTATGATGCTGAAGCCTTCCGTCAAGGTGCCTCTGGATTCACGACCACTTTGACCTTAATGCACGACGCCCCCTTACCCATCATTGCCGTGCCGCACTCAAGGGCCCTAGACTTTGCGAAACCACATCTGCGCCTACTTCTAGCCGATGATTTACAAGACTCGACTAAAGAAGCGACTCGTAAGGCTTACGAGTTTGCGGCCAGTGTCCCGGGTAGTCACCTACGGCATGTTCATGTATTTGCGGATCTACAAGAGAAGTTGCGGCACGCCTGGCAGGTCATAAAGGAACGCTCACATTTGCAATATGGCGGTGTCGGTCCGACGACAGAGGATGAATTGCTTGGACTAGAGATCAAATCTCGCAAAGAGAAATTAAGAGCCCAAGCCCTCCCCTTTGCCCGTGCTGCTGAAGAACATCGTGTTAAAATTGAATACGATCTTCGCAGCGGCGGCGTGGAAAGAGAGCTAAATGCAGCGCTGATCGACCATGCTCCCGATCTTGTATTTTTTGGCCGGCATCGCCTCATTCACACGCGACCAATGCTGATTGGACGAGTGTCGTTTCGCGCTATGCTTCAAAGCGGTACCGCAGTGGTAGTCGTTCCTCCCCGCAGCGAGCTGTATGCGGCCGTGCCATTTCCGGCCGCACACACCTGACTAAGATTTAGTGCGATTCATTTGCGGGCGCTTTGATGTCACTCACATAGTTGAGTGACAGACCGTTGAGCGTCCTCACGTGAATCAAAATCTCGCCCTTGGTTTGGAGCTTTCCCAAATCTTTTTTGATCAAGTAATGGGTGTTTTGATTTTGGGAGGTGCATTCGTCGCCCTCGGTAAACTCAGATATCGGCTGAACCACTAAAACGCCATTAGCATCGTATTGAGCTCTGAGCTCGCGCGTCACCATGCAGCCTGTAAGCATATACGGATATTCACCCTCTATACGTAGGACGTCATCGCCATTTTCGTCACGCTGAACCGTCGCGCTGTCTACCGGAGCGTAGAGAAAATCGTCCTGGGTTGGCTTAGTCGCTTTACCAATCGTTAACTGAATTGGAGCCACCTGCGGTGTATCAAGCAACTCCACCGTATAGGTACCTTCATCTAGCACTCCAAGATGTACCGGCTGAACAAACCTAATCATCACGTCCGCGCACATGGTTTGCTGAGCACGATAAGACTGGGCGGTAATCACGATTTTCCGCGCGGCTTGGTCAACGCGGAAAGAAACCGGGCCCGCCTTGTAGCAGGTACTTGGAAACTCTCCCTTCAGGATCAGCTCGACATTGTCGTTATCGTCAAACCCGTGAGGCACAAAGATCTTATCGACTGGCGCCTGCACCAACTCTGGGCGTGGCTGACGGCCTTCGTTTGCGAGCGCTAAACTGCTAGCGAATGCTAATCCAAGTGAGATTCCGCGAGAGATTCCGTTAAAACTGAAAAATCGCATGATGCTCTCCTTTACCATTGTGACATCTCATGTGACACCTAACTCGCTCATAAATGCATCTTGGGGACACCATGTACCTAGCAAACTTAGTGCCAGAGCGATATGGCTCAAAGCATACCCAGGTGCGCTAAATGACGCCGCTATTTGGCGAATAAACCGACCCACTCACCGTAGCCTTCAGCTTCAAGCCTTTCCTTTGGGACGAAGCGAATCGAAGCGGAGTTTATGCAGTAGCGCAGCCCTGTTGGTAGGGGCCCGTCATTAAAAACATGTCCTAAATGAGAGTCCGCTAACCTAGAGCGTACCTCGATCCTATCCATTCCATAAGAATGGTCTTCGTGGTCCGTGACTGAGGCATGATCTAGGGGCCGAGTAAAACTTGGCCAACCGCAACCAGAATCAAACTTATCCAAGGAGCTGAATAGAGGCTCACCCGAGACAATATCGACATAGATACCTTCGGCGTGATGATCCCAGTAGAGGTTGCGAAACGGCGGCTCTGTTGCCGACTCTTGAGTGACCGCAAATTGTTGCGGCGTCAAGGTAGACCTCAGCTCAGTCTGTGATGGTTTGGCAAAGGTTTTAGAATATTGTTTAGGTTTATTGCTCATGGCGACAAAGCCCTCCTTTAGAGAGACCGGCATGAGTTTGGCTCTGCTGCGAAAAAAAAACAAGAAGCCCCTGAGACCTTTCGGAATCAGGGGCTTCGTTTTTTAAGGCTGCATCGTGCTACTCTCCCACTCTTAAAAGAGCAGTAC
>OMIY01000332.1 GCA_900299215.1 bacterium
CGACCTTGCTCCATTTGAATTCTTATTTTATCGCGCAGACCTTCCGCAACTTTAACAATATTGGTCCTATAACCAGGCTTTGAAGCCACAAAATTGATCTCTCCTCCAGGCTTTTGAGCAAACCTAATAACGCATCGACCACGCTGATTAGTGGTACAACCCGGCTTTAATTGACTCGCTTGTTCGTCACCATAAGCAACGTCAACACCAGCAACAGGATTTGTACTTGAGACCACATGGACCGTAATCAAGAATGGCCCGTCGACCGATTTCGCGACGGGCTTAGAAATATCTGAATCCATGGCCATTGCCTTCGGCTGGGATATATTATCTTGCATCGCAGGAACATTTGAGGATTGATCAATCTCTGGTGAGGGTTGAGAGCTGAGTTGAGTTTCTTCTGAAGGAGATACCGGCGCCTCTTTCTTGACGTCACTTTCGCCCTCAAGTTTTACATCAGTCATCCCTTCATCTATAGCTCCTGCAGCAGTTACCGGAGGTCCAGCAACTTGCTTGGTCGACTCGGGAGTCGGCTTAGGTACGAAATATAGAACTGCTGCTACCGTTACTTCCTGTGGGCTTATACTGCTGACATCAAAAGTTTGGGTATAGGGAGCAAAATAATGAGTGTCGCTGTCCTTTTTGATCTCGAGCTTTTTGGTAGAAGCCACTGGAAGCCTGAGGTCTCCACGAAATGCGCCTTCGTTCGTGGTTTGTCCGATGATTTTGCCATCAACCAACACCTGTGCCGCGTTCACAGGTTCGCCTTGATTGGTGCGAGCTTCCACATGAAATCTCACAGTTGCCTCTTTGGGCGTGCAACTAAGACTTAGAGCAACCAGAAGCCAAACAGCAACGTGCCTCATCATACGGGACCTCCATCAGCTCATACTCAAACGGATTCACCGGTAATATTGCGGTAGAAAGGAAATTTTACAGGCTTGGCGGTGCTAGATTGACGCCTCCGGCACCACGCCCGTCATCAACCACTCGTTGAATTTGACTTGCTCGTAACGTGGTTTTACCGAGGGGCTTCAGGTCTAATTCGATGTTCTTCCCACTACCGTCAAGTGTCACGTGGGTTGAGGCAACGGCGAACCCAGGCACCAAGGCCTCCACTAAGCAGTCACCGGGAGGTAACTTTTCTTCGGTAGCAAAGCTGCCATCGGGACGCACCGTTAGGATGATCGTCGCGGTATTTTGAGCACCGCTATTAGTTGCGAGTGGCGTCACGTTAACTTTGGCGTCGGGACCAAAGACTAGACCATGACCATGTAGTTGACCCGCTAAGCTAGGGGCACATGCACCGGCCAGTAATGCGACCAAAATCAGTGCTCTCTTCATAGCACGTCCTTTCGCGACAACCAGACTACAGAGTTAGTTTCCACAAGCCAAACCAAGGCTCCTTGATCAGTTAACCTTAAGGTTCTGAACATAGTTCCACGCGACACCTGGGCCGAAGCCAGAGAATTCTTTCCGTAGAGCCAAACCTTGTCCGTGTTGTGAGCAACCTGTACCACAGGCAACCTTTGACTTCGTAAATGAATCGAGTGAGTGTTTAGCTTAGCACGAGAGAGAGCCTGATTGTGAACCCAGGCAACTGGTCCATCGTGTATGGGTAAAACTTTTCGCCATACTCCGTGTTGACCCAGGATAACCACCTCAGCGTCTTTGAGAAGAAAATCGTCGAGCAACTCAAATTGTGAACCAGGACCAACACGCATTTCTGCCCGTGGCCTTGCCACTCGACTCGTCATTACTACATAAGGGGCAACCACAAGATCTGCTGGTTCGTCAGCCTGTACGCCAATGATCTTGGTCCTGGGCAAGACTGTCGTTGCTTGAACCCTTTGGCTTGAGATCTCAACGACGGATGTAGTCTTGGTCACGCAGCCGCTTGCCAGTGCCCAGGTAAGACTGAAACACAAAGTGTACCAATGCTGCCGACACATAATGCTTAACCTGACTTAGCCGCCCCATTGGTTTTCAGTCCCTTTTCCCACCCCTGCTTGCCAATGTGAAGCTTGACTTGCAGATCATAGGACGAAATGGCCTGCCCTTGGGTACCAATGACGGCAATGTGAACTTTGGTAAAGGTCCCGAACTTATTTGGTATCAAAGGAAATTTTAAGCCCTTTTGCTTAAAACGCTTAATGGCAAATGACGTTGCCTTCAGCGGTTGCGTCGGCACTCCTCGGTCAGATACGGCGATATCCTTAGGCGCACCGATAAACAGCTTCTCACCCTGATCAGATATAAATTCTGCGACAGCAAAAATATAACCGTCGGCAAAATCGACACCAGGTCGGGTCGTCAGATCGAATTTGAGTTCAAGCGAATTCGGGTGCGTCAGGAGGACGGGCCTTCCAATCGCAACTATAGCCTCCTCCTCTTCCTCTATACCCATCGCCGGCTGATTGGCTGAGTTAATCGCTGCCGCATTCTGATCAACATCCGGAGCGGATGCTGTAGCTTCGACTTTAGCGGCCTTATCCTTATCAACTGCAGGTTGCTGCCCCCCTGCTTGTGGGCCCGGGCTTTTGGAATCTGACAATGCCCCTGTTGCCGCAGAATTTGACTTGGACTGAGGTGGATAAGCTAATTCAAATACGTTATCGACCCGAGTTTCGTAATCAAACACGGTGCTGAGAGCGACTTGCAGCCTCTGCTTGAGGCTGGATTTCTCACCCTGAAGCCCAGCAACGATGGCAATGCTTGCGCCTGACCACAACAATAAAATCAGGCAGAACACCAATACCCAACGGAACTGGTTCAGAGACATCGTCAAAGTATGGGTCTTCGAGCTATCTATAAAGTAGATAACATTGAGCTGGCGCTTTCGCCCGGGCAATGTTGGATCTTCGTCAAGCTTGCTCATGACTAACCGCTCTTTATGCTTTATCGGCGAAATGGCTAAAGATCTCTGACAATTCTATGCGTTTTGAATACTAAAGGCAACTCGGCCCATCCGTGTCAGCACTGTCAAGTTGATTGCAACTGGCAACACCGCTAACTAGAAACATGGTAAGATTTAAATTTTCACCACCTTTCCCAAGAACCACTTCATCCTGTACAATCGCCAGGAGGGAAGCATGTTGACACCGTCCGCCAAAAGTCCAGAAATTCGAATAGCCATTTACCGCGCCTCGAGCCTAGGAGACGTAGTATTGGCGAGCGCTTGCTTAGACCTGATCAGCCAGCTGCCCGTAAACGCTCAAATTACTTGGATCGGCCGAGGCGCAGCGCTTGAGCTACTCAGTAAAAGTTGGCCCAATCTCAAGACCGTTGCGGTTGAAAAGGGCGCCACACTGCTGGATCTCAATCGAGTCGTGGCGGAATTGCAAGGAAATCACCTATTCATAGACTTGCAACGCAATCTTCGTTCCCAGTGGCTAGCGAGGAACCTCAAAGCACTTCATCGCATACCAAGCTTTGTTGCGGATAAGGCACAGCTCGCAAGGAATAGACTACTTTTCGAGGCGCGTGTTAGGGGGCGTAGGCGGCCGTTACCAAGCAGGGTGCAACATGCTGCTACTTTGCAGTACAACATGATGGCCGATGCCGTACGAAGGGCGCTCAAATTCCAACTCCCAATAGAGCTTCGAGAGGGCCTAGATCACCTGAATTGCCGGCCTAGATTACCAATCCCCAACGACTTCGACCCGCCTTGGCGAAAGGAGCTAAGGTTTGGCAGATGGATCGCGGTGGCTCCGGGTGCAGCTCACCCTACCAAGCAAGCGCCTCTTGAGAGCCTCATAAGTATCCTGGATATCCTTAGGTCGTCCGCAGGACGCGACCCGAGTCTGAGGACTTCGCCTATTGGCATAGCATTTTTTGGTGACAATAAAGATCGGCAAGTAGCTCGACGTATTCTGGATGGCCTCGCTTGGGATGGCCCTATGTTAAATCTTGCTGGAAAGTTATCCCTTTGGGAGTCGGCAGTTGCACTAAGTGAGGCAAATTGCCTCCTAAGCAACGACTCATCGCTTAGTCATATTGCCGAAGCCGTGGAAACACCAGCCGCGGTTCTGTTTGGTCCGACAGTCGAGGCCTTCGGCTTTGCCCCCCGCTTGGCGGAAAGCCGATCTTTTTCAAGCCCAATTGGATGTCGCCCCTGCTCAAAGCATGGCAAAGCGGCTTGCCGCTTTGGTGACCGACTTTGTTTTGCCACTTTACCTCTAGCACCAATCGCAGATCATTTACTTCGCCTTTTAGCGGACGGAGACGCCAATAGGGCGGTAATAAACAAATCCAACATCGACATCTCAGGAAACATAAATCGCAACGACCACGGGTACCTAAACTCATGAAGACTTTTCAATTCAGCGCGGCAAACACGCGCGCTGTTTCCAAGTAGAGCGGCGAGGTCTTGCGGTTGTCGACCCTTAGCGCGTTCCTTCCAGATATACTTTTGATGCTTTACTCATTGGTAGTTAGCATTCTAGCTCGCTCTTTGAAGCTCATTGCCTTGATTATCCCAAAGCTTCGGGTTCAGCTGAAAGATCGTCCTCAAATCCAAGAAGTGGCCAGAGACCTTGCCCTGGAAAGAGCGAAGTTTCGCCACTGCGCCATATTTTTTTGTAGTTCTGCCGGTGAGTACGAACAAGCATTGCCGATTATTGCCCGCTTACAAGCTCAAAATGACACATATGTGCAGGTGCTTTTCTTCTCAAAATCCGGCTTGGATTACATAAAAGCTCGAGGCGAGAAAACCCCATGTATGCTCGTCCCAGTTACAGATTCTATTTGGCAATGGGGTAGTTTATTTTCAGCCTTATTACCAACCATTACGTGTGTGGTTAGACACGAGCTTTGGCCTGGATTTTTATGTGTTGCACGACGCTTTGGACACCTTTATTTGATCGATGCGAGCTTCAGTCAAGGTGAAAGGAATTCACGTTTTTGGGGATTCATGAGACGAAAGCTACTGCAAAATTTCGATCACATCTTTGCCGTGAGTCAGTATGACTTTAATTACTTTACTTCGAGTTGCAAACTGCCATCGGCATCCGTAACTGTGACTTCTGACACTAAATATGACCGAGTGGTTGAGAGAGCTCGAGCCCGACCGGAGATTGTCAAGAGTCTAAGAAAACGTTTCGAGTTGCTCGCACCAGATGGCGTAACACACAGACTGGTCCTCGGCAGCGCCTATCTTTTCGAAGTGGACCTGCTGCTCAATGCTCTCAGAGACACCGAAACTTTGATCCAAAAATGGCAAATCATTATTGTCCCGCACTATTTGAAACGTGCCAATATCGATGCGATCAGCGCAAAAATAGAAACCGAAGGGTTCCGGCCATTGCGATATAGCACCCTTACGGATCAGTCTGCGAAGTCTAAGTTCCTAATTATCGATAAGATGGGGATGCTTGCTGAAATTTACGGCACTGCAGATGCGGCATTGGTCGGAGGAGCTCTACACCATCAGGTACATAATGTCCTGGAGCCAGCAAGTCACGGCCTTGCCATTGCATTTGGGCCATTCTATAAGAACAGTCAGGAAGCGATCCATTTAGTTAATGTGGGCCTAGCAGCTGTGGTTAGCGACGGCGCTGAATTTCGACGCTGGTGGCAAGGCCTCGACAGCAACGGCCAATTTCATCGTCAGCAAATGCTGGATGCGACCAAAGGACTAACGGGTGCGGCCGATCTAATTATTGCCAAATGGCGCCAGCAGATGGATGCATAATGACCGACCGACAGTTGATAATAAACTCTAATGGCTCTGAGACTCGCATCGCGCTTCTGGAAAAAGATCGGGTTGCTGAAATCTTTATTGAGCGCAGAGACGAGCGCGGGATTGTCGGCAATATTTATCTTGGCACAGTCATGCGGGTACTACCCGGAATGCAAGCAGCCTTTGTTGACATTGGTACGGAACGAACCGCATTTCTTTATGGTGGCGACGTTTTGGATCCAGAAATGGTCACCGAGCAGCGCCTAGACGGCAACACGTCGGGGATTGAGGACCTCAACCCTGACGAGCTCCGTGAACGCAGCAACCGCCAGCGTAAACCGATTGAAAAACTCCTAAGGGAAGGCCAGCAGGTACTAGTACAAGTGGCTAAAGAACCACTAGGTACCAAAGGCGCAAGAGTCACGATGTTTCTATCGGTTCCTGGTCGATTTTTAGTCATCATGCCTGATTTTACTCATATAGGAATATCGAGACGAATAGAGGACCCGGAGCTACGCCAAAGCTTAACCGAACTTGTAAAGGCTTTTAAACCAGACGATATAGGCGTCATCGTGCGAACTGCGGCCGCTAACATTGACACCGCCCACTTAGAAAAGGATCTAAAATTCCTACTGAAGACCTGGCGCCAAATCGACAGCAAAAAAAGACGACAGGAAGCCCCTTCTCTTCTTTACCAGGACTTAGATATCGCTCTAAAAACCACACGAGATCTATATGCTGACGACATTGAAAAGATCGTAGTCGACGACCATTCTTTACATGAGGAACTCAAAAAATTCCTCACCGCCACAATCCCCGGCGCCGCTAAAAGACTCGAGCTATACACCGATGACAAGCCAATATTTGACGTCTATGGCATTGAGCTTGATATAAGCCGTGCCTTGAGTTCGAAAATAGATTTACCCTCTGGTGGCTACCTTGTGATTGATCAGACCGAAGCATTGACGTCATTTGATATCAATACGGGAAAATATGTAGGCAAAGGGAACGCCCACGAAACTATTTTGAAAACCAATCTCGAAGCGGTCAAAAAAATTGTCTCTCAACTCCGCATTCGTAATATCGGCGGAATCATAGTCATTGACTTTATCGACATGGAACGTCCAGAAGATCGCGAAACAGTTTATAATGCGCTGCAAGAGGAGCTTAAAAGCGATAAAGCCAGAACTAACGTACTACGCATCAGTGAGCTTGGTTTAGTGCAAATGACCCGCAAGAGAACAGCCGAGTCTCTTGAACGGAGACTAATGACACCATGCGGTCATTGTCAGGGACGTGGACGAGTTCGCAGTATAACTACAGAAACATTCGACTTGATTCGCGAAATTCGTCGGTGCGCAGTAATGACGGGACAGAAATCACTAACTGTGAAACTTCGCGATGATATTCATGATCACCTGTTAGGTCATGAAGGCGAACTGCTCCAGCAAGTTATTGAGAAGCTTGATCTAAAGATTGATTTCAAGCCAGCCTCCCTCAAAACAGAAATGCTGCACGAGGCAGCATTTGAAGTGATTTTAAATTAGTTTTCTGACTTAAGACTTACTGAGCTGTAACGCTGCCAGCTTTGGGCAGCCAAACATCTCCTTCAAGTTTTTCTGGTGCAAAAAATACTGGTTTAGTCGGCTTAAATGCACCACTTTCCGCCTTAATTTTGACTTTTGAACCTGACTTTACATCAGCGACTTTTGATTCATTCACCCGGGCTATAATGACTCCAGGCTGCACACTGATAACCGTCGCTTTGACCTCACCATCTTTGGGATGTCGATTGCCTGGGTTAGCTCTGATGCCACCCTCCGAGGTCGAGCTTTCTAAGGCCAACTGAGCATTTTGCGCCGCACGGATCTTAGTCTTGGCAATTGCCGCTAAAAACGCCGCTTCCTCCCCTGAGTAGCTCACCGTAACCGAGGTTGCAGAGTCTTCGTTGACCTTAACTCCCATCGTTGACCCAAGTTTAGTTTCGAGCGAATCCTTGACTGCTGCCGCAGAAAGCTTGCTACCTTTGCCAATTTCCTTGGATGTATCTAAAGTGAACTGATATTCACCATCTTTGACCTTTTTCCATGCAGTTGCCAATGCTGCAGCAGGCTTGTCGCCATTCAATTCAATTAAGGTACGAACCTCGGCAAATGCACTTGAGGACGTGAAAACCACCGCAACTATAAGCGCCACTTTACGGATGAATGTCAAAACCATGGCTACAATTCCCTCCAAATTTAATGAACCGAAAAAAACAGAAGCGAAAATTCAAGGAAACTCAGCATAATATACTGCCTGAAATGGGCCTGAGGTCAAGGTTGACTGCGGCTTCACGTCGATCACAACCTTTTTACCAAGCATATTTCGCAAACCATCTGGCACATTCGCAAGCTTCATGGTGCGACCGTCCTCAGCTATTAAGACCACAGCACCCTCTTTTTCTTGCAAGCTACCAACTATTGCATCGTTTCCAGCAGGTGTTTTTAAGGCTGTAAATGAGCCAATATCGAAACATTTAACTGCCCCAATCTCCTTAGGATTGCCCCAAACCTTTACAACTAGACTCTCAAGATTCATGATTCTTTTTGCTTTATCGCCGGGACAAAGCATTGTTCCCACAAACTCGCTTGGCTTAGTTAAGGTCACCTGCTTAAAAGGAGCATTTCCAGTTACACGTACGAGACCTTGCATCTGATCAGCTAAAGCGGATGATGACGTGAGATATAATAATACAGCTAGCGTGATCCCAATGGCTCTCATCATAGGTCCCCTTATTTTATGCGAACGACTGAGGCTGCGATATTTTTGGTATCA
Source organism: bacterium (assembly GCA_900299215.1). Classification (GTDB taxonomy): domain Bacteria; phylum Bdellovibrionota_B; class Oligoflexia; order Oligoflexales; family CAIYRB01; genus CAIYRB01. The sequence goes on from OMIY01000332.1 coordinate 8,498, forward strand.
CCGCCACAATCGCACTTGAAGACGATTTGGTCTGCAGGATTTGAAACAGTAAAATACAGGGGCGCGGTCATGTAATAACTCATCGGATTTGGAACGGCAGGATTATTTTTTGGGCTTCCGTAATCTGATGCCTGGTGCGTTGTAAGTTCTGAATAATTATTAAATCTCATGCCATACGATTGACCAGATTTACCACTTAAATTCGTTACGCCGCTTACCGGAGCTTGGACTGTAAACTTCTTGGCCACAGTCGCTCCAACATTGACATTATCGAGAGCCAATGAGCCCAAAAAATTACCAACTGTAACAGTCCAGTCTCCACCAAACTGTTGCGCCAAATTAGCTGGACCAGTGGCACCACTGTTTCTAACGACATCTTTTACATACTTTAATCCATCTCCACCATTTGGCTCCCCATTGCCGTCAAATGTAACTCCTCCTTTTTGACTAGCGAGGTAGTAGAGCAAAGTATGCGCCGCACTCCTCGCCAAAGGGGCGCTGACGCCGTCCCCATAGTCGTTACTGCCAACTAAAAAGGGCGTCACACCGTCTGTATAGCCTTGCAGAAATGGCAAAGCCCAAAATTTAAATCCATCTGCGCCATAGCCAAATAGATCCTCCATAAAATGAGCCAAGCCTTCATCAATAGATACAGGTTCACCGTTACTTACCGCAGTTCCTTGGCTATTAAGTCGGTAATAATGCAAAATTGCGTGCTGCATTTCGTGAGCCATCACCGAAAAGAATTGACCCTTTAAAACGTCTGTTTGGCTGCTCTCGCCGAATGATGCTACTTTGGTAAAATCAGACGCCACATAGATAATCGGATACCCAGCAGCAAGTGAAGTATAGGAAACAAAGACACCCGCCAGGTTTAGCGCTTCATTTTGATCCCAAAAATCCTCATCCTTTACGTCAACAAAAGCGAATACTGGCCGAAACTTATAGTTTCCCTTGGCAGCAAAAGTATCACCGTAAATTGCGGCTGAGAAAATCCTCATAATCTTTGAAGCTGCCGCTTTAATGGCCTCTTTATCCGCTATCGTCACAGGATTCGAAATATAGGCGATGCAGAATTTTCCATCAGGATCGCTGTAATTACCCACAAGAGGTACGGTATCGGTATTCAATCCGTCCGATTTCGGCACAGTAATAGTGCTTGTGGGGCAATTGCTGTCTGCCAAATTAACTTGTGGGGCAAACTCCATAGGACCAAGTGAAGCCATTTTTTGGTAAAACGAAGTTACTCCCACCTGATCTTCTTGAACGAAATTGTCTATCGACGATCCATCCTCGTCGAGTTTGCGGGCTAAAGCCCAAAACCAGGGTTCCTGAGCCAAGCCTTTTTTGGGGTCAAAATGGTTGGCCAGAGTGCGTTTGTCATGATCGCGGGAAATACCGCCAAACGCGGACGTATTCTGGTGACGGAGTCCACTAGCTTTGATTTCATCGTGAAGAATGAGCTTCGCTCCGCTTGAGACATTTACCTTAAAATTGAAGTTCCGCGCCTTAAGTGAGCCTGATATTGAACTCAAATCGCCCAAAATATACGGGGCAATCACGAATTCTTGGCCACTGGTACTCTTTGATAAATCGATGGTGACTGTGTCGGTCACGGACTTCATTACGCAACCCTGACCAGGGGAGGTAAAATCGCAGGAGTTCTCATCTTTTGGCGCTTCAGTTTTGGCGGATTCTTTTTGACAAGCACCAAAAATTGCCACGCTTAGAAGCAAGGTGATGACACGATTTAGTACCCAATAACATGCTCGACATTTCATAATGCAGGCCTCCAACTGGATCAGCCTACTATTGTCGCCTGCGCCTTCGCTAAAATCTACCTGGATCCGTAGGATCAGCCGAAACTCATATGGATCAAGGCATCGGACGGAAGGAAACCACTACCTTCGTCGCGTCTGCATTGCTAGAACTTGCGATCGACTTGACATCCATGATGACCCTGGTGCCGAGCAAACTTTTAGCGCCTGATGGGAGTTCCGCCAATACAACTTCTCCACCACTATCGGTCTCAATGATAAACTGATCGTTTCGAGTGCCTAGAGTGCCGACAATTATTGGGCGACCACTTGCTGCTTTTAAAACCCTATAAGAGGCTGCAACTAAGCAATCGGGATCACCCGTCGAACCGAGTTTCCATTCGCCGGAAACTTCTATTTCCAAATCAGTCAAATGACGAATTCGTTGTTCGACCGAAGATGGACAAAGTACGTTAGTTTGTTGGGAATCGGCTACCTCAAGCAAGGTTCGAGACTGTAAGGCCGAACCGATGATGTGTACCGTTCCTTTAAAAGTGGCACAGTATGCCTCCGTGCCGGTGACCATAAAAATCAAAAATGTCATCAAGTGCGCACCAGAGCACGAACTCAACACACACTTCATTCTTCGAAGGGATTGTCGATTCATTTAACGTGTTTTCCGTGACGACAACTAATGTCTCCAAGCTGAGTTGGGTCAAGATTTTGCCTGCAAGCGACCATTTGAAGCTCAGATCTAGCTAAACACTCGTTTGCTGCTTCGGCTGTCAGCCTTTGCTCTTCAGTAAGGGGATGACCACCATAGCTGCCAGCGCTACATGTCGATGACTTGCCACCACCTTTGCAATCGACTTCAGTAATAGGGCAATGACCGCCGCTTGCGTCAGGGACACATTGAATTCGGCCTAGCTTTGATGGTCTTAGATTGCGAGCACAAGCATCTTTACTAAGTTTTAGACGGCCGACACAATTATTTGATCCCCAAGCGACTAGACGAACGGTTCCTGATTGTTGCTTTTCATCAGGTGTATTCACAGTACACATCACAGGAGCCCAATTCATCGGACAAACGGTATCAGTGGGCGGACACTCAGTATTTGGCTCAACCTTGGTTGGTTGTTCAATCTGTGCTGTGTCAACCTCGCTACCTTTAACGGTATCAGATGCAGGGGGAACCACAGCCTCAACAGGTATGTCGCTATTCGCAGAAGTACATGACACATAAACAACACAAGTAAATAAGAATTGTGCTAGCTGGGTTAACCTCATGTCTTATGCCTCTTTCTTCATCGGCGCCTTTTCAATACCCTTGTCTTTAGCTTTTTCGCTAGGCTTTTCTGCTGGATATTTTTCAGACACAGACGCTTTGGCACCTAAGTTGACGGGCAGTTCCATGAGAGGCTTACCTGCTGCGACTGATGGTGCGCTTTCCTTAGGTACCTCTTCACTTTTTGCTGATGGACTCGACTCAGATTTTTTTACTACAGATCGATGAGCCTGATCATTATGCGCAGCAGACGTGCCGACAGAAGCAACATCCCGCACACCGACTTTACCTATTGGAGTGTGGAATGCGCCACCAGTATCGTGGAGATCCACTCCAGTGACCTGAAGTGTGCTTGTAATATTAGCTGGAATAGGTTGGTTATTACGATCAGTGGCGACGATGCTAAAAGTATAAGCTCCGTTTGAGAGCTTTTTACCATCCTTGGATAAGCCCTCCCACTCCAACTTGTTATCGCCGGCCTGCATGGGTCCCAGATCTTTTTGAGCCACAACTGCGCCGGCCGCGTCACGAATCTCAAGTGTAGTATTTATCGAATCCTGATCCAGTTTAACAGTGGCATCAGTAACCATTCGGCCGCTTTCGATCTGTAGCTTACCGTTACTTAATTTAACTTCTTTGCCCACAAAGTTAATCAAATTCACTGCACGACCTATAGCCTCATCGGACTGCATTTTTTCAAGATTTTTATTTACATTCATCATCTGCTCTAAGCCGTGGAACTGCGCTAGCTGTGCGGCCATCTCAGCACTATCATCCGGGTTAAGTGGATCCTGATTGCGCATCTGTGTAACAAATAGTTTTAGAAATGCGTCCTTATCCAACTCATTTTGTGGCTTGCGAAGATTTTGAGGATTGGCCTTATCTCGCATCATTTTTACGAATTCGTCGTCACTCTTTGCTGCACGAAGATTGTCCCCGTTTTTTTGAGCGGCACGCTCACGGGCCGTCTCGTCATTAGAGTTCAGAAGAAGATCCCGAAAGCTAACCTTGTCCTTACTATTACTATCAGCAACCGACTCATTCGGGTTCTTAATCGTTGCGTCGCTGAAGTCACGTGCAGCTGGTGACTCAAACGGTTTAATTCTTGCTTCAAGAGCACCGTTCATAGGACGTACACTCCCCTAACTGACACACGTTCTTAAAAATTAAGCTCTTACGGCAATCTTACCGCCATTGGCATTAAGCAAACTGCTCACGCCAGAGGCATCCATGCGAACGGGACCTGAAAATTGTGCTCTAGCCATACCCTTGATTCCCTGGATCCCTCGCCCATCTGAACTGCGATCACGATCGCTGAAATTGCGGCCACGGCCTTGATTGGAATTACCATCAAATGCAGCAAATCCATTTGGCTGACGTCCACTAACGCCAACCTCAACATTGCCCAGGCGGACATTTTGAACCGACAACGCATTTTTGAGTTGATTCAGCTCCGCCATCATCGCCTCTCGCACACGATCAGAGCTAGTAATTACTCTCATGTCCACTTGGTCTTTATTCATATTGATCGCCATCTGCATTGAGCCTAATTCTGAGGATCCTAGATCCAGTCTGACAGTGCCGCCGCCCTCCTTCACCATCATCGTCGCGTGATTCAGAACTTTTTGCATGATTTGGTATCGCTGCTGGGGACTCAGTCCCGATTGAGCCTCATCGGACTTTTGGGCGAATGTAGCTCCTGATGGCTGGGTTCGCGTCGGTTGCGTTTGATGCCCAGTAGACTTCACGTCATTGAGTGACTTTTCCTGATTCATTTGGCTTTGTGATTGACTATTATTGGAACCTGTATCCTGTCGAGTTTGCGTCTCGCCGCGAGGCTGAACAGAAGGCGCGACACCTGCAACTTGCAGCTGCTCCTTTACGTTGGTTAACGCGTTAGCTGGCTCACTCGCAGTGGTGCGATTAATCAAAGGTTCTTTAATGGTGTCCAGCGACAGCGTTTTATCTAAACCACTCGACTGAGCTATTAGTGGGTTCGCAATACTATTAGCCTGCGCCACCATATTTTGCGGAGAGTTAATACCGTACAATATAGAATTATCTGCAGCGGCTTTGTTCGCAGCTTCTCCTGCCATTTTTGCAACGTCAAAGCGCACAGTGTCCATGCCCTTCATCTGCTCCCCCATCACGGCAAAAGCATCAAATGTGGCTTTTTTAAGGGCACCAGGGACTTCACTGACAATGTTTTCAGGACGCCAGTCCTTAGGCATTTCGATGGGTTGATCGAGCACAATGCCGTCACGCGGCTCCGCGCTAATTTGAGCAAATCGTTCCATGCTTAAAGTCGGCGAACTAACATAAGGATTACCGTTCTGAGCCGCAATTTGCATCTCAACTATATCGGTTCCGGCCACCTCGACCTGGTCCTGACCTGTAAGCTGACGCACTAAGTTTGCTAGAACCGCTGTTTCTTGCCGCGCCCCTTCAATCTTTACCAATGGACTTTGCTCAAAATCAGTTTGCTTGAAGTCAGCTAGGTTGATTGGTTGGGCGATATTCGATTGCTGGCCAACCATCAAATGCGCAGCATTCATCATTGCAGCTGCCGCAAGATTCGCCTGATCGAATTGCGGCGCATCTTTGCTCATATCATTGAATTGATTTGCCAGCAGGGCAGGGGTCCAATCGGGAACTACCTGAATTGACTCCTGATTAATTTTTAGCGGCTCTAGCCCATTTTTAGGCATTGGTAACTTGACGGACTGAATTTCATTGGTTTTCTGCGCCTTGCCGGTCAATGCCTGAGCTCTGTTCAAATAAGGAAGCATACCCTCGGCAAGTACGTTGCCTTTGAGCATACTCAACTCAGCGGCAACTTGCTGTGGGTCAACCCCAATGGCTTTTAGAAAATCAGCCGGGGCCATCAATTGATCTGGCTCAATGCCAAACTTTTGAACTTCAGTGAGTAGGGTCACGGGTAGGCCAAGATTCCGCACGAGATTCAAGATAGACGTAGGCTGGGCCATGAACTGACCAATATCCTCTTGGGCCAAAGCCTGACTCAGAAAAGGTGTGTCAGTAACGATCGTAGGTATCTTAGCTGGATCTATCGCGTCTAGACGTCCTGAGATGAAAGCCACGCTCGGAGTGCCATCAATTGCTTCTTTGGTTGCGGCCGCGGCTTTTTTTACTGACTGAGTTGCCTTCTTCGGCTGGTCCCCGGTTAAAGTTTTTTCTTTTTCAGCCGAATCTTTCGAATCGCGGCTGACTTTCGCTTCTCTACCGTCACGTGTCGAATCGCGGTCAGGTGAACGAGCCAATTCCTCAGCGAAGCTGCGTCCTGCATTTTCCTCTCGTTTCGTAGCCTGATTTACAGGAGGTGTTTTGGGTGCTGCACGAGCGATATCAGCTGCAGGTGATGAGAGCATGGACACTGAGACTGACGGATTCAAGATGTCGTTTGCCACGTTAATTCACTCCGGGTGTGAGGAGAGAAAGTGAGATTGAATTTTTTACCGGTGGGAAGAAACTGAGGAGGGCTGCTCTAGGGAAGCACGAAATGTGCCAAGATTGGAATCTAAATATTACAGGCGCTTACGACGCGGGATCGATGCTCGGACCGGGCAATTTCGCCTCATGTAATGCTATTCTTGCCTACCCAACCTGTGATGGCCGCAGTTAGTTCGTCCGGTTTATCAGCCGTTATTTCGTGCCCTGCTCCGGCAATTTCAAACACCTCGGCGGTTGGCAACAACTTTGCTAGCTTCTTACTATTGATGTTTGGCACGAATTGATCATCTGAGCCATAAACAACCAAGGTTGGAATCGCGAGATTCTTTAGGCGTTTTTTTACAAGAAAGCGTCCAGCTCCAAGCAATTGCTTGATAACTGTGACTGCACCGAAGCCATGCATTTCGGCAATCTGAGCATAGGCCTTGGCAAGCTCTGATTTATGCTCAGGGTCACATGACGGTGATACAAGTACGTCGACTAAGGCAGCATGAAACCTTTCGTCGCGAAAACGCATGATTTGCGAGAGTACCATGACTCCCTTAGGCGATAATCTCAAGGTACCTTGGCCTGCGATACTTGTGTTCATAACAACCATGGATTGAACACGATCCGCAAATTTTAAGCCAGTAGCGAGGGTAACCATACCGCCTAATGAAATACCCGCAATATGTGCCTTCTCAATACGAAGATGATCAAGCACTTTGATGACATCATCAGCGTTAGCAAAAAGATCGTCGCGCCACCTGTATCTTTGGTCAGAAAGCCCCATGCCTCGTAACTCTATGGTGATTACTCGCGCATTTTTGGCTAACTGGTGCTCGTAGCCGAGCCAGTGCTTTACTGTTCGACCTAACCCGCGCAGTAGTACAACAGGTTGACCTGAGCCATGCACCTCGTAATAAAGAGAGCCATCACCAGACGCGACGATACCCACTGTTACCTCTTATCTTCAAGTGTCTGAACTCGTTCAGCCAGCTTTCTAAGTTTAACCTGAAGTTCCTCAAGTTGTCGCTGCGTCTGACTCAAAGACGATTCCTCAGATTTCTTCATGTCTGCTAGGATTCGATCTACCGCGACTTTTTGCTGAAGTGGCAAAGTTGCTCTGAGTGCCTCGAGCTGGGCAATACTTTCCTGGGCACGGGCAGCGCCAAGTGATTTTCCAGCCTCCAAGCGTATGTTCAGTTCAGGGTCGCGAAGGAGCTCGTTTAGTCGCTCGACGATTGAAGCTCGCTGGGCACGATTCACGTGCGGTACAAGTTTACCTAGACCCTGAACAGCGCCTATACGTGCTCTATAGGGCGTTTGGCCTTCTCGACTTCGTAGCATTAAAGTCTCAAGTACATCCTTCGATCTAGTAGCACCAAGATTTTTTAAAGCTGCCTGCTGCTCAAGACCGCTCGTTCGCTCCGCCTTGGCTGCTGCAGCTTCTAACACTTGAAAAGGTGCGTCCTCTCTTTGCGCAGAAAGAGTTCCGTAGGCAGCTGCTACAGCTTGGGGACCGAGATCTCCGCGCGAAAGCCGAGCTTCTACCGCAAATTTTACACGCTCGTCGCGATAACTTGCTGCTGCGCTGAAGACTTCAGGTAATACAAGGGGCTCCCGTTCACTACCAATAATGTCAACAATTGCATTCAGAGCAATCTCGGAATTAGTCTCCGCTAAAGCGCGCAGCATTTCGCGCCGCACGCCCCAGAAATTTTCAGTGCTATAGGCATTTATGACATCAAGGATCTGAGACCTTTTGCCTGATGCACACAATTGATTCGCCGCATGAATCCGACCCACTGCATCTGGTGAACCAGTCAATTGTCTCTTAAGTAATTTTTCACCTGGATCAAACTCCAGCTTATGCAGAATTCGGCCTCTAGGATCAAATCTAACTTGGTCAGGTTCCTCAGTCATAGGCACTTCAAAGCTATGTCGTGCCGCAGTTAACTTGACCTCTCGCAGATGGAACTCACCCTTTGCGACCCATCCAAGCTCAGTTGTGAGTAAGAATGGTTGAGCGTTTTTATCAGATTCAACTTGTTTTTGGATCACTTCAAAGGTGCCCAGTTTTTTGTCTGCATCGTAACTAAAACTAACTTTTATATCAGGATAGCCAGATTGATAGACCCATTGATCAAATAGCTGCTGCAGGGAACGACCAGAGTGTTTTTCCAATACTCGCTGCCAATCGGAGGTTTCAACCACTTGTTCGCGGAAACTTTGCAGATAGTCCGTTACTGCTCGCCAAAATATCCCGTCACCCAACTCCCAACGAAGTGTGTGCAATCGGCATGCCCCACCTGGATACAAGTGCCGATCATACATTTGCCAAGACGACGTAAAATGTCGCGTTACCAGGGGCCTAGCGTAGTGATCATCTGCTTCAGCAAAGTAGGACCTAGCGTTACAGTAGAGATCGTATAGCTGTTCGTCACTTCCTCGCTTGTCCTCAAGCCAACAAGTTTCCATGTAAGTAGCCCAAGACTCTTTTAGCCAAGCATGGGCAAAATCGCGACAGACGACCAAATCGCCGAAGTATGCATGGGCCATCTCATGAACGTTGACTTGATCGACTAACCAAGTTCCCTCGGCCGCCGAACGCTCGGTCAACATGAACTGATCGCTCCAGCTCACCAATGATATGTTCTCCATTGCCCCGCCAAACTCTGGCAACGCGAATTGGTAATATTTGGGGAAGGGAAAAGGCACTCCCAACTTGGCTGTAATCCATGCCAGCATCTCACCCGTGCGGCCGAAAGTGCGCTCGAGATCTCGCGGTGTAAAATCCTTGCAGGCAAAATAGGCTATCGGAATGCCTTGAAAATCCCCGTCGACGAACCGGACCAAATCACCAACGACAAAACATATTAGATAACTGGGACACCGCTGCTCTAGCCGCCAAATTGCAGTCTTCTGCCCTTGGTCATCAATTTCCTCTGAGATCAGCTTACCGTTCGCCAGAATGGTGAAGTTAGCCGCCGCAGTCAGAGTAAACTCGAGTGAAGTTCGAACATTAGGCAAGTCGACGCAAGCCAGCCAATATCGCGCGAGCTCGGTCTCGTGGTCCGTAGCCGCAAAGTAAGGTTTCAAGGGGTCCTGACTGGTCGGCTTCATGAAGAAGAGCCCACTTGCGGGCTTCTCAATTCGGTACTTAAGCTCCAACATGCGATGTTCATCGAGAGCAAAAGGATCGTTCCAAGAGATCGTTATCTTTGAGCGATCGTAACTCCAGCGGATCCCATTATTGGCTAAATCCCGGACTTCAAGGCCCTGAAACTCGATACCGTCTAATACCAAAGTCTTGGCACCTGCAGTTCGTCCTATAACGGTATGAACGACCCGGAAGCTTCCGCCCTGCTCCTCAAGATCAAGTTTGGCCCAAATCTTAATCGCCACCGGCTCGATTTCTAGATTGGGCGGGTAATGAGGTACCGCTGCATCGCCACCAAAGCCCCCGGCAGCGCTCAAATGCCCCATCCCGCGGCGACAGTAACAATGCCCCCGTTGACCGAAACCCCGCGTGACGCCGTCTAAAATTGACATGGAACCCATGCTCCCAGATTTTGTTGAGGTAACTTGATTGTCTATTTGCTATACCCCGCCTGTCGCGAGAGTGTCCATGCTTCGGTACTGAGATCCGGACCAGTCATGGGATTCCAGTTGACAGAAGCAGGTTTGTTAGTCAAATATGTGACCCTTCGCGAGAGGTATCCAGTTTCGGAGGAAGAGTCCTTATGTACGCGGTGATCGTCGCCGGCTCCCGGCAGTTTAAAGTAGAGCAAGGTCAGACCCTGACCATCGACCGGGTCCCTGGTAACCCTGGTGACAACTACAAATTCGACCAAGTTCTTTTGGTTGGTGGTTCAACAGTTAAGGTCGGCGCACCGACCGTGGCTGGCGCTTCGGTAGAAGCGACTATCAAGAGCCAAGGCAAGGGCGAGAAAGTAACTGTTTTCAAATACAAGCGCCGCAAGAACTACAAACGTACGCATGGTCATCGCCAACCGGTTACCGTGCTTGAGATCAAGGCTATTCACGCTTAAAGCGGGACGAAATAAGAGGACGGGACCATGGCACATAAGAAAGCCGGTGGCAGTACGAAGAACGGTCGTGATTCAAACCCACAGTACCGGGGCATCAAGGTATACGGTGGCCAAAGCGTCACCGCAGGAAGCGTGCTTGTCCGCCAAGTTGGTGGGACATTCAAGCAGGGCGTGAACGTCGGTGTTGGCCGTGACTTCACCTTATTTGCCCTCGTAGATGGCACTGTGAAGTATGAGACTATCGCAGGCAATCGCAAGCGCGTGAGCGTGCACCCCCACGCTTAATAAGCTTGGGTTTTTTGACAGTTTCAATGGCCTAGCCTGGGTTTCTTGAAAAGAGTTCGGCTAGGCCTTTTATACAGGCAGACAGATCTTCCCGCCGTTTTCATTGCTGACTTCCAACTGGCCAGATTCTTAACCTAGTAATTCCGCAAGCGACAAACATCATGAAGTTTATCGACAGCATTGAAATTCGGGTAAAAGCCGGTCGCGGCGGCGATGGCATCGTTAGTTTCCTACGCTCCAAGGGTAAGCCCAAACTAGGCCCCGATGGTGGTGATGGGGGCACTGGTGGCGATGTATTGATGGTGGGTACTCGGGGTCTCAACACCCTCAGCTCCCTCAGGTATCGGGCCATCTATAGCGCCCAGGACGGCGGCAAAGGCGGAAGCAATCGTTGCCGCGGTAAATGTGGCGAAGATTTATTGATTCCTGTACCGGTGGGAACGGTCGTTTTCGATGAGCTCACGGGTGATAAGATTGGGGAATTACTCCACGACGGCGAGGAGCTTCTAGTAGCCAGCGGTGGCCGTCATGGACTGGGCAATGTCCATTGGGTTAAATCTACGCATCAGGCTCCCGAGGAGTTTCGCCCTGGCGGCCCCGGCGAAGAACGCGACCTCAAACTTGAATTAAAGCTATTGGCGGACGTGGGTTTAGCTGGTTTCCCCAATGCCGGCAAATCAACTTTGCTGAGCCGGGTCAGTGCCGCGCGGCCCAAGATTGCTGATTATCCTTTTACAACGCTGGTGCCTAACCTTGGGGTGGTCGAGCTGGCAAGTGACGACTACCAGCAACGCGCATTTGTTATGGCTGACGTACCAGGGCTCATCGAGGGCGCAAGTGAAGGACGTGGTCTCGGCTTGCAGTTTTTGAAGCATCTCGAGCGTACCAGCGTCATAGCCTATATGATTGATGTCTCCGACGAAGAAAGATCGCCGACCGCTGCCTTGAAAATCCTTCAAGAAGAGTTGAGTAGCTTCGGCCCTGAGCTCGCCACTAAACGCAGTTTAGTAATTTTGACCAAATGCGAACTCGTTGAGCCAGAAACTCTTCAGAAGGCAAGATCTGAAATAGGCACACTTGGACACGAAACTTTAGCCATCTCAGCAATCACGGGGCAAGGTCTTGGTGAGCTAAAAGATCGCTTATACGCGCTCGTCAGCGAAATCAAAACTCAACGTTCCCTCATTGCGGACCCCATGGAATCAGCGGATTCATATGAGTTTCCAAGCTCAATCCAATGATCCCTCACCAGAGGTGATAGTATTCGGCGGTACATTCGACCCGCCGCATAATGGACACGCTCAAATGGTCGAGGCTGCACTCAATCACTTTGGCGCTGCCGAAGTGATTGTGGTACCGGCATTTGCTCCATCCGCTGGTGGCGAGGGGTTAAAATCTGTGGTGGCTTCGTTTCCACAGAGAGTTGAAATGGCGAGGCTAGCATTTGCCGCGACCCGAAGAGTAAAGATTTCAACTGTCGAGCAGGAGCTTTCCACCCCTAGCTTTACATTGAACACCCTTCGGTTTGTATCAAATCAGGTGGCTGAAAAGCGACTTGCACTGCTTTTGGGACAAGATCAATTTGAGGCATTTCCGAAGTGGCATGAGCCGAAAGCTATATTAAATCTTGCTGATCTAATCATCATTCCACGTCCGAGAGAAATGAATCGGGACAGCACACTGGCGAAAATTGCCGGCGAAGTTGCGGAGAATCTTGGTACATCTCTAAACTGGAAGCATGAAGGCGTCATCGCGACGACCCAAGAGGGCAGCAATTTTTATCTACTTCCTGCACAAGTATGCCAGGCTGTCAGCTCTAAGATTCGCGAGCAAATTAAAAGTGGGGCCGCGACTCCGCCCGGCTGGCTAACAGATTCGGTACGAAATTACATAAACAAGCATCAACTCTACAGAAATAACGAGGACTAATTTATGAACTCACTCGATATTGCTCGCCAGGCGGCTGAGGCGGCTTCCGACAAAAAGGCTCAGCGCCTTGTGCTACAGGATCTAAGAGGATTGTCGGATCTCTGCGAATATCAGCTAGTCTGCTCCGGAGACAATGATCGTCAAACCAGAGCAATCGCAGATGCCGTTGAAGAGCGCTGTAAGAAGTTAGGTATGAGGCCAGTAGCCATTGAAGGCAAACAAACAGGCAACTGGATCCTAATCGACTTCGGGCCAATCCTAGTTCATGTATTTCTAGAGGGTCTCAGGGATTTCTACGCGCTTGAAAGCCTGTTTCCAAAGGCTAAGTTTGTCCAGTTGTCTAATATAGCCTCGCCGGGACTAAGACTAAATAAGCCTTCCGAAGCTGTGAGCGATGATAAAGAGGACATTGTTTGAAAGAGGATGTCTTTTGAAGGTACGCGTCATCAAGCTTGGTCGAATTGCCTATCCCGAGATTAGGCAACTTGGTGAAATGTTCATCAAGCGCTCTGCACCACTCGCAAGGCCCGTACAAATAGAAAGCCTCGAGCTAAAGGAAGACGCAAGTATTGAGGCGGTACTTGAAAAACCTGCCAACAATCACCCCCTTATTGCACTAGATGAGGGTGGGCGAGAATGGAGCTCCGTTGGACTTGCTACCCACCTTCGCCAGATGTTCGATGATCCAGCTATTAAGTCGATCAC
>OMIY01000333.1 GCA_900299215.1 bacterium
ACTCACTGGCACATCACTAGGCCCGCAGCTGACTAGGTACATGCCGGCAACGGATTGCGGTTCGCTAACCGTAGCATTCTCTGGGTCTGGCTTAGCAGGGCCCTCCTTAGTTGCAGTCCGCGACGAGGAGCTTTTAGTCAGCGCAGAGTTACCAAAGTCTGCGGTACTACAGCTAAGCAGGTTCGCAGTTGAGACGACCGCCATAAGGGACGTGAGCCAAAAGGGCCTCAAGTGCCAGTAACTTTTACTGGTGCGCACGGAATCTTCACTTTGATGGCTTGGTCGCATTTACGTTTCCCCCGATAAGAGGGATATCGGCTAGGGCAGCATGATTCTTTAGTTTTTCTCAATTTTTTAAGATTTATCGTAAGTTAGCAACCAACCAAAGGCATCAATATATACCCCTAACCTACCGATAACTAAGCTGAGTACACTCTTGCTCATGCGCCATCAAAGGAGTCGCCCGCCCGTGAACTTGCTGTCAACGCTGACCATCACACTTTTGCTCTCCACAGTCAGCGGAGCATGTCGCAGCACTGATCCTTACGGCACGGCTGAGTCCCTGCCGGAAGACACAGCGCCCGTGGATCCGAGCAACACCTGCCAAGCAGCTAAACAGAATCCCGACGCTCCACTTGCGCACACAGTCAACACGCTCATCCGCACCATGGCTGCGGCGGACTGCGAAGCGATGATGGTCCGTCTGGCTCAAGTGCATCACTTAGATCTGACTGGACGCTCGTTGTCTGATCTTGGCCCACTGCAATACGCTCGCTCGCTCGAATCTTTGGATATCAGCAACAATCGCGTCAGAGACCTCGCACCGCTCGTCTATTTAAGCACTTTGAAAAGGCTTTACGTCTCTCGCAACAATTTACGATTCCTACCCCCTATGCACGAATGGAACCGACTAACGGAGTTGAATGTCGCCGCCAACAAGATCACAGACATCTCACCAGTCATGACCATGACAGCTTTGGAATCGTTGGACCTAAGCATGAATCAGATTCGCTCAGCTGAGGCCTTAGAAAATGTGCCATCGCTGAGAGTTCTCTATGCTGACGACAACATCATTAGCGATGTTTCGCCGCTTGCCCGTAACTTAAAGCTCGAGCAACTACACATGGCGAAAAATGCCGTATTAGACCTCAGGCCCCTTGCCGACCTAGCCGCATTAAGACACGTGAGTTATCTCGATCTCAGTGACAATCCGATCAGCCGCAGTGGATGCCCTCTCAATGGAGAGAGCGAGGCTATAACCACTTTTTGTCAAAATACTTTCGTTGACCGCAACTAAGTCACGGCATGGAGCATTGCAATGGCATTTAGTAAATTAACCGTGATTGGAAGTGCCCTGATCGGCTTGACGATTTCAGGATGCCGCACAACCAAACAGTCAGATTCACAGCCAGCCTCATTAGCGGCCCTACCACTCATGATCGCCATCGCAGAAGGCCTCCTAAGCGAACTCACTCAAATCGGACTTGAACTGCAGTGGAAGCGGATCGAGTCACAGCTGCATACCGCCGACAGCCAGCTTGGCGACACCGGTGCTCATGAATTGGCTGATACCGCGTCCAAACTTGCAACTCAGGTGGATCAGAAGTTGCGGGACGATCTCAAAATAAAGCTCAATTCACTTCAAGACTCGCTGAGTCGCGACTATGTGGCCGGTAGTCCGGATGCTAATCAGCTGATGGCGATTATGATCGATAAAGCCAACGACATCCGCAACTCTCTGGAGTCGCAAGCCAGCCGGACGGATGATGTTATCCATGCAAATGCCCTGGCTAGTTACTCCTCATATTTACTGATCAGCTCCCTAAGCGCCGCGATACTCACTGAGCGCGCGCGAGTGGCTAGCACTTCTGATACCGTCGACGCCACCGTTAAAACAAAACTTTGGTCGGTAGTTGCAGACTTGGGCAAGGACTGTGACCGTCACCTCCGCAAACTGAATGGACCTTTGTTCAAAGATTATGCCAAGGCGAAAATACTTAGCTACGAATACGTGACCATTCCAGGCAAAGTCGACTTTGGCTTTGAGTCAGATATTCGCCTTCAGTACTGCGTGAAAGAAAGAGACGGTCATAAAACCTGCGGCACGCCAAGCACCACAATCTGCAAGACTGAACTTCAAGCTGACTGTGTAACCAAAGCAAAATCAGAAGCAGCTGCAAACTTAGCGAGCACCAGCGAAGAAGATCGGATGATCCAAAGAGCCCGTGAGCAGTTCTTTGCTGTGAATCTTGATAAGTTTGCTGATCGACTCACTGACAAAACATCACGGCACGCTAGTCCAACACATTAAAGGAGCAAACATGAGTGACACATTTAAATTGAATCCCGAGCTCGACTTGGTCTTTGAACGAACCACACAGCTCACTGCGAAACAGATTTGGGACGGATGGACTAAGCCAGAAATTTTAAAGAAATGGTTTTGTCCTCTGCCTTGGAAAGTGACCGACTGCCGCATTGATCTTCGTCCCGGTGGCGAATTTTACAACGTCATGGAAGGACCCAACGGAGAAAAGGCCATCAATCAGGGCTGCTATCTCGAAGTTGTTGACCAGCGGCGCCTCGTGTGGACAGGCATGATGACCAAAGGCTTCCGTCCGCAAGCAGTCCCGCCGGGAGGATTTCATTTTGTGGCGCAAATCCTCATAGCACCCGCAGGCTCTAATACTCATTATCGCGCTATAGTCTCTCACGCTGAGCCAGCAAGTCGCATACAGCATGAAAAAATGGGTTTCCAAGAAGGCTGGGGGATGGCCTTCGAGCAGCTCATCGCTCTTAATCCGAAGTGATGATCTGAAGTTACTATCGAGACACCTTACTGGCCAAGGTATTGCAGGCAACCATTGGTGCAGCGAAATTGGCCGTTTCCATGTCCCCATGGATGACCCACTTGGCCCTCAGAAAAGCCCACAAACGAGCA
>OMIY01000334.1 GCA_900299215.1 bacterium
CGCAACTGAAGTTTTACCGTGGAACTTGCTTTTACTGCAGCCCAGTCTGTAAGCCAAGCGACCAGAATTTTTAACACGACGCTGGATGCAAAAATCGGAAGGTAGCCCTTGGCTGACTGCCATGATCCACCCTGATCGATGAGAGTGCTGACCAACTTGGCAATAGACCAGGTGAGTCCAACGGTGGCTACTGTTCCTAGTGTCGCCAAAAGCAGCAGGCCGAGTATGTACCAGCCTGCTGCTTTTGCTTCACGAATTAACCGCGGATCTAAAGGCTTAATGACTCACCGATAGTCGTTAGTGGCTGCCCGCCGGAATTGACTTGCGACTAATCCGCTTTCGGAAAACCCAGTAGGTCCAAGCCTGATAGATGAGAACTAGCGGGAGGCAAATCACAACGACCCAAGTCATGACGGTAAGCGTGTATTGACTTGAAGAGGCATTGTCAATGGTCAAGCTAAACGCGTTGTTTGTAGTCGAAGGCAGTACGTTCGGAAAGAGTGCCGAGAAAAGCGCTCCGACGGCGGTAGCAACTGTCAACAACATCAGACTGAATGAGTAGCCATCACGCTTCAATACATTCATGGCAAGTGCCGAAACTAAACTCAAAGCAGCCAAGGCAACTAAAGTTAGCGTCAATAAATTGAAGTTCAACCAGAGCGTCCACAACAAGAAAGTGGCTGCGAATAAGGTCGCAACCCAGCCAACCTTGTTTACAAGGGCGCGGGCCCGATCCTTGATTTCACCTTCAGTCTTTAATGTGATGAAAACCAATCCGTAGGTAAAGAAAAGGGTTAGGGTGACCAGTCCACCAAGCAACCCGTAAGGGTTGAGGAGCGTCAGTAGATTGCCAGTGTAAACATGGTCTTTATTCAATGGAACACCTTGGACGATGTTGGCAAAGGCGACACCCCAAAGCAGTGCAGGAAGAGCACTCCCGATGACGATCATCCAATCGAAAGTTTTTCTCCAGCGCTGCGAATCATTCTTCCCACGATATTCGAAAGCTACCCCGCGAGCAATTAGGGCCAAGAGAATGAGCATTAACGCCAAATAGAATCCACTGAAAAGCGATGCATACCATTCGGGAAACGCTGCGAACAAGCTGGCACCGGCGACCAACACCCATGTTTCGTTCAAATCCCAAACAGGCCCAATGCTGTTGATAAGCACTCTACGATCAATGTCATCTTTACCGAGAAACGGTAGAGCCATGCCTACGCCGAAATCAAAACCATCGAGAACGAAATAGCCGATGAACAAGAATCCGACGATGAGAAACCAGATTTCATTTAGTTGCATTTGACTTCTTCCTTCTTAGTAGGCAACGACGAGTTGGTCGTTTTCTTTTTTCTCGGTCACGTCTTCCGGTCCGGCTTGAGCAGCCTTGATGAGTAACTTCATTTCGATAACTAAAAGCACGCCGTAAATCAACGTGAAGGCAATCAGAGATATCAGAACATCGGATGCGCTCACTCCTGGTGATACGCCATCGGCAGTTTTCATGAGCCTGAAAACAATCCAGGGTTGGCGGCCCATTTCGGTGAATAACCAGCCGACTGAGATTGCCAAGATTGGAATTGGGGCAGACCAAATTGCACTGTTCCAAGTCCACTTTGGGAGTTCGATGTGACCTCTGCGGGTGAGCCAAAGACCAACCAGTGCGAGAAGAGCCGAGAGCGCACCTAAGCCGATCATCCAGCGGAACGCCCAATAAGTGATCCAGATAATCGGCATGTAGTCGCCAGGCCCGTACAGATCTACATACTGTGCTTGCAAGTCATTCAGTCCTTCTACTTGCCCATTGAAATCATGGGTAGACAAAAAAGACAGAAGGTTTGGAATTCGGATCGAAAAGAGCTCACTCTTTCCGTCCGGAGTTCCCCAAGTAAATAGTGAAAACGATGCTGGAGCAGATGTCTCATAGAGGGCTTCTGCGGCAGCCATTTTCATCGGCTGGGTTTGAACCATGGCCAACCCAAGACCGTCTCCGGTTAGTGCGGTTCCCACACCTCCGAGAAGCACTGACCAAAGGCCAATTCTTAGTGATGTGGTCATGTCAACAACAAACTGAGAACGTTTAAGGTGATACGCCGAAACCGCAACAATCACAGCGCCGGCAAACATGATTGATGCAGTTACCGTGTGAGGAAATTGGTTTAGGGCAACAATGTTTGTAAGCACAGCCCCGATATCAGTTAGCTCGGCTCTGTTTTTCAATTCATTAATCTCGAAGCCAACCGGGTTCTGCATGAAAGCATTAGCAGCCAAGATGAAATATGCCGACAACAAAACACCAAGTGCAGTCATCCAAATAGTTGCTAGGTGAACCTTCTTTGGTAAGCGATCCCAACCAAAAATCCACAACCCTATAAAAGTGGCCTCAAAGAAAAATGCGAGGAGCCCTTCCATGGCTAGTGGCGCACCAAATACATCGCCGACAAATCTCGAATAGTCAGACCAGTTCATGCCGAACTGAAACTCTTGCACGATTCCGGTAACAACACCCATTGCGAAGTTAATCAAGAAGATTTTGCCGAAAAGCTTGGTTAGCTTTAGGTATTTTTCGTTGCCTGTGCGAACCCAAGCAGTTTGCATTAGAGCGACTATAAGCACCATGCCAATCGTTAATGGCACAAACAAAAAGTGGTAAATAGTAGTGAGACCAAACTGCCAACGAGATAGGTCTAAAGTGCTGAGTTCATTCAACAGACTGCCAGATAAGTGCATCTTGTCCCTCTTTCTTGAAGCCTGAACAACTCCATTAAGTCATTTGTATCCAAACGAGTTTGATAAAGCAACTAAGGTCACCCTTCGTGTCGTGACAAACTAGAGCAATGAGTCAGCCTTCCAGCCAGTTTTCATCACTCCTCGCTAGGAATGCCTGATGTGTGGTCGCTTTGTTGTTGCTCGCTCGATGGGCGAACTTCTGACCATTTTTGAGGCCGATGAAATCGTCGGCGAAATGCCCGGCATTTCTTATAACGTTGCGCCGACGCAGCCGATCGCAATCTTGGTCGACCGAGCGCTCGAACGAGACGCGAACGGCGTTCCTGTTGGTGACCTCAGACGAGAGTTTCACTCGGCCAGGTGGGGTCTGGTTCCTCGGTGGTCCAAGGGTCCATCCGAAGGTGCGCCGCTTATCAATGGACGCATCGAGACCATCCTCGAAAAGCCGAGCTTCAAGGAGGCTGTGGTGCGTCGCCGCTGTGTGATTCCGGCATCGGGTTATTACGAATGGCACGTCGCGGCCGACGGCTCGAAGCAACCCTTCTACATTCATGCTGGCGACGATGGTGTGTTTGCCTTGGCTGGGCTTTATGAGTGGTGGCTTGATTCTTCAAAGGCCAAGGATGACCCGTCACGCTGGTTACTCTCGGCGACAACTCTCACCAAGCACACGGCTCCGGAACTTGCCCACATTCATGATCGCAATCCCGTGCTTTTGAATGCAGAGACTTTTGACGCTTGGATCGACCCGCACATCGACGGCGACAGGGACTTGCTCGAGGCCATCGCAGAAGGCTCCGACCAGGTGGCCGGCGAAGCTCTTTTTCACAAGGTGGGCTCCGACGTAGGCAAGGTTCGAATCAACGAACCCGACTTGATTCGATCGATTTAGGCGAGTTTTCCACATTCTCGGGCTGACACGCCGAGCTCAATTTGATATGTCCGAGGGGTTTCCTACACTCTAGTTATTCGAACAAATTTTCGAATAGAAAGAGGTTCATTCAAATGGTCAGGGTCGACGAAAAGGTCACCGTGGCGGTCGATAAGAATGGCAGCCCAATCGGGTTCGCCTGGAGAGATTGCAGTTACTTCGTTGCAGACACACCGGTTCGTTGGTTTGCTAGGCGTGAGTGGTGGGTCGAGGCTGCCAGGGTGCAAAGAGGCATAGGTGCGGGAGTGCTCGAGGTGGAGATGTGGCGCTTGATGGCCGCAGATCAGGCACAAAAACGCAAACACCAATACGAGCTCGTTCACTTCACGCTAGATAACACCTGGCGCCTGGTTCGGGTCTATGACTAAGCGACTATCGCGCTAACTAAGGCACAACAGTGGGCTCATTCACTCATCTTCACGTGGCATCGGCATTCTCTGGGCACTACGGCGTAACCCGCCCAGAGGTGCTGGTCGAGGCCGCCGCCGCACGCGGAGCGAGCGCACTGGCTATCACCGATCGCGACGGGCTCTACGGGGCCGTGAAGCACATCGGTGCGTGCATCAAGGTCGGCATTGCCCCGATTGTGGGAGTCGATTTGTCGGTGGTTAGCTCGACCGGCTCCCCCATGGGTCGTTGCATAGTTCTCGCACACGGACACGATGGCGGCTTGGGATGGTCGGCGCTCTGCGAGATCGTTTCAGAAGCACACCGACAAGAAAAGAAAAAGCAAGCCGCATC
>OMIY01000335.1 GCA_900299215.1 bacterium
CGCACCCGGAGCGATTCGAACGCCCGACCCCCAGATTCGTAGTCTGGTGCTCTATCCAGCTGAGCCACGGGTGCGTGTCCTGTTAAAGGCGGGTGAGTCATACTAAAGCCAAGCGATCAGATCAACGATATTCCTCAAGAAACTTGTAACCTTTTGAAATCTATAAAGTAAAAATTAGCTACCAAAATGCACCTCGGGCTAAACTTTTGCGAACTTCGTACCGAACCATGGGCATAAGAAGGATTTAATTCGCCGCATAGGAGTCGTGGTCATGAAGAACCAACACGCGTTCGCTTTAGCTTCGTGGATCAAGAAGTCTACACAAGTTATTGCGATCTCAACGGTCCTAGGCGGTGGTATGACATCTTGCTCCAGCGATGATGTTGATCCTTCAGAAGTTGTGGCACCAGCGTACGGACAAGATTATCAAGAAACAGCACCACTAGACGTTACAACTTCTAGCGACGCATCATCGGCAAGCACAGACACAGCGGCATCACCTGCGGATTCTGGCACTACAGCTGCGGATAGTGCTCTAGCCGAGCTGACAGCTCCTGCAGAGTCCCGTTCTACGGTTGCGCCAGAAAACATGAATTCTGGGTCTGATACAGTCAAAGCCGAGCTCACTGACAGCACTCCTGTATCTGTCGAAGGAACCTCAGATACCGCGTCAGCAGACACCTCGTCTATCTTTGACGGCAGCGTACAACCTACCGACCCGGGTGACGTGCAGACGGTTTCAAGCCCAGGTGTGGCCCAAAACTTGACTGGAAAGAGTGAGCGTAGGCACCGTGGTGGCAAAAATACGGCTGACCAAAGGCCGCCTCTGACGAAAGCGGATAGTTCTCAGTACGTTATTGAGCCAGGTGACACATTAGCTACCATTTCGAAGAAGATTTATGGAAGTACAAAAAGGTGGCAGGAGTTAGCTGATATTAATGGACTGACTAACGCCAACCGCATCTTTGCCGGGGATGTCATTCGCTACGATATGCGCGTGGAAAAAGCCAAAGACTTCGCAAAAACTTACAACACGACGATGAAGACCGTCGTGGTCAAGAAAGGCGATTCGCTCAGCAAACTTGCCGCGCAGGCCTACGGCAGTCCGGATGCATGGCCACGATTACTGAGCTTTAACCGCGAAAAAATCAAAGATCCCAATCACATTTCGGTTGGTATGAAGCTTGAGTACATGGAAGGCGGTAAATTCGCCGCGCTCCCAAAACTGCTGGGCCCACTTAAAAGCCCAACTGTGAGAAGCAAAGCCAGGTTGGCTCCGACTCACTGATTAATCTCACTGATTAATCTCACTGACTCAGGCGACAAAGTGTAACTTCGCGTTCGTCAGGATTTGGTCCGAAATCGATTGAAAGTAAGTGAGTGGCTTTGAGATAGGGGTCGTTTGCTTTCAGCTCAGGCCACTCTACAAATAGTCCCCGGTAAGGCCGGGCATCTGCTAGTCCGAGGTCCTCTGAACTAAGCCCAGCTGATGACCTGTAGAGGTCCAGGTGGGCATACCAGTTTTGGCCAATTTGGTATTCGTTCATGTAGGTATAGGTCGGCGAGGTCACCGGGATCTCCCGCGGTAACCCAAGCTGCCGTAGAACTTCCCCAGTTATAGTGGTTTTACCAGCCCCAAGTGGTCCGGTGAGCCACAGGCAGAAGGGCTCGCGACTGCCCCATGACTGAAGTTCACTCGCAAGTTTTAATGCCAAGTCGCTAAGATCTTTGAATGAAAAGACATGTGTCCACAACTTGTCCACAGGCGCGACCTCAGTCCCACAGGGGGCGGAATGCAGGGTCATTGAGGAGCCGCTTCATCTCGCTGACAGCGTCTTTGAGCCCTACCCATAAAGCACGGCCAATGATGGCATGGCCGATGTTGGCTTCTTCTGCGTGGCTGACGACTTGTAGCCAATGGGCATTGGTATAGTTGAGACCGTGGCCAAAATGCGCTTGTAATCCCAAATGGTGGGCAGTGGCTGCTGCATCGATCAGTCTCTGAACTAAGGGCTTTTGGGCGCGTGTCGAGGTGGTTGCCGCCATTTTGTGGCAGAAGCTACCAGTATGAAATTCGACTGCATCCGCTCCCAGCTCTTTACTCAGGGTGACGGCCTTGACGTCTGGTTCGACAAATAGTGACACCAGAATGCCTGAATCCCGCAGCCTTTTGGTTGCGGCCGCCAGGACCTCCCTACTTGCCGCCAGATCGAGGCCACCTTCAGTGGTTCGCTCTTCGCGCTTTTCTGGCACCAAAGTAACAGCGTGTGGCCGGACTTTTACTGCCAAATCCAGCATGTCTTTGGTCGCAGCCATCTCGAAGTTGAGCGGGACTTGAATCGTGTCTTTTAGAGCAAACACGTCGCGGTCTTGAATGTGCCGACGGTCCTCCCGTAAGTGACAAGTGATGTTGTCAGCTCCCCCAACTTCTGCCAGCAATGCGGCCTGGACGGGGTCAGGGTAGCGTTCTCCGCGGGCTTGTCGCAACGTTGCAATGTGATCGAGATTAACACCGAGACGAATCATTGAACTTGGCCTTTGTGATTCATAATAGCGGCCGCAGTCTCGGTGCAGAGTTCAGTTGCAATGGCTTCGATCTCGTCAGAATTTTGTCCTTCGACCATAATGCGTGCCAAGCTCTCAGTACCGGAGTAGCGGAACAGGATCCGCCCACCTTTACCGAGCTTTTGCTCCATCTGTCTAATCAATTTCGCAAGATCAGGTAAGTCCTCGAGTGGAACCTTTGCCTTAACTCTGACGTTGCGTAAAACTTGCGGTAGCCGCTCCATGCAGCCCTTGAGCTCAGAGATCTTGCGACCCTCGGACACCATGATCTTCAGGATATGAAGTGCCGCTAGGATTCCGTCACCAGTCGTGGCGCTGTCGCGGAAGATTAAATGTCCTGATTGTTCTCCGCCGAGGTTATAGTCACCCTTGATCATTTCTTCCATGACGTAGCGATCACCAACCTTGGTGCGCCTTAACTGGGCCCCTACCCTCTCAAGAGCTATATCAAGACCCATGTTACTCATAACAGTGCTGACGACAGTGTTTTTGCGCAGGGTGCCTTGTTTGACCATCTGGATGCCGCAGATAGCCAGAATTTCATCACCGTCGATGATCTCGCCCTTATCGTCGACGACTACCAGCCTATCTGCGTCACCATCAAACGCTAAACCCACATCTGCTTTGTAAAGCTTGACCTGGTCGACGAGTCGTTGCGGGTGCAAGGCGCCGTAACCCTCGTTGATATTCGTGCCGTTCGGTTCGACTCCAAGTAGAAAACATTCGGCCCCAAGCTCAGTGAACACCTTGGGAGCTACGCGATAAGCTGCACCATGAGCGCAGTCTATAATCAAACGTAAGCCATCCAGAGTCAGCTGCTTTGGAAACTGCTCCTTAAGGTAGACGGCATACTGGCCAATGGCATCTTCAATGCGTTTAGCACGGCCAATTCCCGAACCAGTTGGCAGATTGTCGCTAAGACTTGGGTCTTCAAGCATCAGCTCGAGCTTTTCTTCTACTTCATCCGGTAGCTTGTACCCATTGGCGCTGAAGATCTTGATCCCGTTGTCACTGTAGGGATTGTGCGAGGCAGAGATGACAATACCAGCCGAGGCGCGCAGGCCTCGAGTCAGATAGGCGATGCCTGGCGTTGGCAGGGGTCCGAGGAACTGTGCATCGACGCCTACACTGCAGATTCCAGACGCGAGGGCTTGCTCAAGCATGTAGCCACTAAGCCTGGTGTCTTTGCCTATTAAAATCCTTGGGTGTGCGTGGGTACTTTTGAAATAAAGTCCAATAGCTTGACCAAGCTTGAGCACCAAATCCGGTGAGATTGGGTAGACGTTTGCTTCGCCGCGAACGCCGTCGGTGCCGAACAATTTTTTCATCTCATCTCCCGATTATTCCGCTCAATTTGGCCGCTTATAGTTAAATACTTCGACCGCTGCCGCTTGGGGTTGGGTTTCAATTAGGACCGTGTCAGGTGGAATCTTCACCTGTATGGGGCGATTATACTTTTTGCCAGGAGGTAGGTCACGGGCATCCACGAAGGCTTCGAGTTCAGATTTGGTGATGAAGCTGAGGACTCCAGGTGTCCCCTGAACAACTATTGAGACGACAGCCGGTGTCACGCTCGTCGACTGCTCACTTCCGACGACGACCACAGGTACAGAGCTAAACTTCTTATTAATTTTTTGCTCACCCAGCATCAAGCTTACAGTAACGCTATCGCTTGAGAGGTCCGTTTTTACGAGGTCTTTTGCGGATACTTTGACCTCAAAACTCTTCGAACTGGCAAGGCTAGTCACGTCAACCGGTGCGGTCAAAACTTCCTCGATCTTCGCGAGCTCTGATTTTGGCCCGGTTAAAGTGATCATGTTTGGTTTGATTTGGATCTTTTCAATGATGTAGCCCTCAGCCGGAACCCCCTTTAGGAACTCGCGAACCGGAACTTTTTTGCTCGTTTTCTCATCGACATTGATAGTGATGTAGGGCTCGTGAACGGTGAGCTTAATACGGTTATCCCAATTTTTGATGTGCTCACGGTCAATGCGGTAGCGGATCTGCCCGGTCTTACCTTCGGGGACACGGATAGTAGCTTCAAGCGGTCTGGTCGAAAAGTCACCAAGCAGCACACGAGAACCACGCAGTGTGGCATCTAGAATTAAAGTGTCGGGTCCGGTGATTAGATAATTGTCAGGAACTTTGAGATTAACGACAATGCGCCGATTTATCTCAAGAATCTCTTCACCTTGAACGATATACCAGAACAGGCATGCGAGTAGTAACGCCCAGACTTTGTACCAGAAGTTGCGGAGGAGTGAATTAACGATGCCGGTTTTCATCGGTTACGACCTCCGGCTTTAAATAAGCGCCAAAATCCGCCACCATTGCGTGGCTCTTGGTCGGTGTCGTCGCTAATGCGTTCATCTGCCAAAAGGTCCGTCAGTGATTTGCGTAGGTCTTTAGGCTCCATCTTGCGTGAGACTTTGCCTTCCACGACTAAGGAAATAGAGGCGCCCTCTTCAGACACTAGCACCACGATGGCGTCAGTTTCTTGCGAAATGCCGATGGCTGCCCGATGTCTGGTACCCCAATTGGCGTCGAGGTTTTCATCTCTCGTTAGTGGCAAAAAGCAGCCGGCAGCAGAGATCCGTCCGCGCTGAATAATAGCCGCGCCATCGTGAATGGGCGAAGAGGGATGAAAGACTGAAAGGAGCAGCTCTTTTGAGACCCTAGCATCTAAAAGCGTACCTACCTCGACATAACGCGACAAGATGATGTTCCGCTCGAGGACAATTAGGGCACCAATTCTTTTGTTCGCCAATGCCGCAGCAGCCCTGGTGATTTCATCCAGTATTTGGCTTGATGACAAGGTGTCTGAGCCAGGTATGAACGACTTCTTACCCATGCGGCTAAGCACATGGCGGATGTCGTCCTGAAACAAAATGATGATGATGATAATGAATGAGGAATAGAACTTATTCATCACCCAGTTAAGAGTGGTTAGTGGAACAATGGATGAGAGTAAAAAGGTTGCCACTACGATCAAGATGCCCGTAAGCATCTGGGCCGCTCTTGTTCCCCTTATCAGTAGCAGCGTGTGGTAAATGATAAAGGCGATGATGACAATGTCGACCGCAGCCCAAAATCCAAACTGATCCAAAATTTCAATCATTGGTATCCTCCGTCAGGAGGCTAACCAAGCGCCGTAGCGGAGCGACGTTATGTGTACGAATAAGCTTGGCCCCAAGCAGGATCAAACCAAACTCAAGCATCTTCGACGGGGCGTCGCGGTCCTTTGGGTTCTCAATACCAAGCGTACGACCCAAGAGAGACTTCCGCGAGACGCCCATCATGATCTGATACCGTTTAGACCAGCGGGCTACTTGGTCCATCAGTTGTACATTTGCAGCATCAGTTTTCCCAAATCCAATGCCAGGATCGAGCCAAATGCGTTCGGCAGGAAAGCCCGCTGCACTTGCTTCGTCCCAACGAGAATTAAAGAAAGCATCAACCGAAGCCACGGCGGACTTTGGACTTAGGGGATGTTTCTGCATGATGTCTGGATTCATTGGCATGTGCATGGCTATGTAGTTGGAACCTGGGTAGCTGAGAATTCTCTTCAAGTGCGATCTATCGGCATGACCTGCCACATCATTAAACCACGTAGCACCATAATCGGCAGCTCGGAGCATAATTTCTGGCTTGCGAGTATCAATACTGAGGCCTACTGAGAGGGACTTGCGGGAAATGCGATTGAGGACGGGTTCTAATCGGGACCATTCTTCGTCTGTATCAATGGATTTAGCACCGGGACGGGTTGATTCAGCACCAAGGTCAACTAGATCTGCGCCATCTGCGATTAGTTGTTCGATGTGACTAGCAGCGTCTTCCGGTTTCAGCCAAACGCCACCGTCGGAGAAAGAGTCGGGCGTGATGTTAACCACGCCCATCAGGAGAGGTTTGCGGCCAGCAGCCAATGCCGCCTGAGCCGCCACGGTCAGGTGCCCTGCGGCAAAGCAGACATGGTTGGGGTTTCGGCGATCTGAGCGCCGTCACCTTCGCTGACTTTGCTGCCACGTGCTGCAGGTTTCTTGCCATCGGGGCCTTTTTTCTGAGCCTCTTCAAAAGCCTTGCGTTCCTCGTCCGAAACCACAGTACGACCAGCCATCAGGTCGTCGATTTGTTTACGGTCCAAGGTCTCCTTGATTAGTAGCGACTCAGCTAAAGCTTCCAACTGATCTCGATTATCACGCAGGATGGTTATCGCCCTTTTGTAACCGGAGGTCACTAAGCGGTGAATTTCACCATCGATCTCCTCCGCCACTTTTTCCGAGAAGTTACGCGAAGAGTTTATCTCGCGACCGAGGAACACTTCCTCGTGATCCTTACCTAAGGCTAGAGGGCCAAGCTTTTCGCTCATGCCCCAATTACATACCATTTTACGCGCGATGTCGGTGGCTTTGTTGATGTCATCGCCAGCACCGGTAGTTTGCTTGCGGAAGATGAGTTCCTCGGCGGCGCGTCCACCCATCGCATAGGCGATCATACCTTCGGCATATTCTTTAGTAAGGGTGTAGCGATCTTCGGCTGGAAGCATCACAGTGACACCAAGAGCTTGTCCTCGAGGAATAATGCTGACCTTGTGTACAGGATCAACGCCGCCGATGTAGAGCCCGACAATAGCGTGACCAGCCTCGTGATAGGCCGTGTTGCGCTTTTCCTCAAGGCTCATAATCATGCTCTTACGCTCAGGACCCATTAGGATCTTGTCTTTGGCGAGTTCGAAGTGCGGCATCGAAACTTCTTTGCAGTCTTGGCGTGCAGCGATCAAAGCTGCTTCGTTTACCAAGTTTTCCAAGTCAGCACCCGAAAACCCAGGTGTGCCTTGAGCAATGGTTTGTAGATCGACGTCTTTGGCCAGAGGTGATTTACGGGTGTGGACCTTAAGGATACCTTCGCGACCTTTGACGTCTGGTTTAGGCACCACGACTCGGCGATCGAAGCGACCTGGTCGCAAAAGTGCGGGGTCCAAGACATCTGGACGGTTGGTAGCGGCGATAATGATGACACCCTCATTCGCCTCAAAACCGTCCATTTCAACGAGAAGCTGGTTCAAGGTCTGCTCTCGCTCGTCGTGACCGCCACCTAGGCCTGCGCCGCGATGCCGTCCGACGGCGTCGATCTCGTCAATAAAGACGATACAAGGAGCGTGCTTTTTCGCCTGATCAAAGAGGTCACGTACACGACTTGCACCTACACCAACAAACATCTCTACGAAATCCGAACCTGAAATCGAGAAGAACGGCACACCGGCTTCACCCGCAATCGCTTTAGCTAGCACGGTTTTACCTGTACCAGGCGAGCCTACGAGCAGCACGCCTTTTGGAATACGCCCACCTAGGCGGGTAAATTTCTTCGGATCTTTGAGGAACTCGATGATTTCCTCAAGCTCTTGCTTCGCCTCGTCAATCCCCGCGATATCTTCGAAGGTCACCCTGGCCTGATTTTCGTTCAGGAGCTTGGCCCGGCTCTTTCCAAAGGACATAGCTTTGCCACCGCCAATTTGTAACTGGCGCATGAAGAAGACGAAGAGGAAAAGAATGATGATCAGCGGCAATGAGTTGATCAGCAATGTCTTCCACCAGCTCATTTCCTCTGGGGGTTCGAAATTAACCTTAACCCCTTTTTCAGCTAGTTGCTTGCGTACATCCGCATCGTTGGGGCCGTAGGTTTTGAAGGTGCTTTTATCAACGCGTACGCCGTTGATTTCGTTTTCCTTGAACGTCACTTCGGCCACATGGTTCGGATCGGCTTCCGGCAAACTAGCCGCTGCTATGAATTCCGAGAACTTTAAAACCTTCGGCTCCTCCGGAGGTTTCACCATAAGGTGCACCAAGAGAAGCAGGCCAAGAAGCCCTGCAAATGCCATGGTGACGCGCATCTGTTGATTCTGTTTTTGTGGAGGCTTAGCCATCTACTGCTCCTTGATACCGACGACGAGAATAGTACGGGGCTAAAACAAGAGGACGGCGAACTTAATTTCCATCCTTTAAGTATCGCAGATTGACGTCGAATTTACTGCATCCGCTTTGCGGAAATAGTTTATTTGCTGGGTGAAAATTTTGCCCATCAAAAAGACCGAGCGTCTTGCCCTGACTTGTTAATCTGCGCCACTCTGCCCGCAGCTTAACCGGCACGCCCCATTGCTGCATTAGGTTTTTCACCGATAAACGCCTACTAGTTCCAGCCAGTACTAGCGGTTGTCGCCACGGCACTGACTCAATGCACAATTCGATTGAGGCTGCCTGCGCGGCAACCTCAACCTTGGGGGTACGCAGCTCATACTTTCCACCAGCGACTGTGAGATAAACATAAGAGCTCGGTTCCATGACGAGTCGTCGCGCTGGGCCAACAAGGGCACGAGCATGCTGTTCGCTACGCGCAGCTTTGGTGGTGGTATCTAATCGTTCGATTTGCAGATTTCGGCCGACTTTTAGGCCTTTGCTCCCTGGTAGGTGGGGACTTTTGCCACTCAAAGCAGCATCAAGTAGGCGGCGAGAAAGCTGGATGTGCCCGGCGGTCTCGGCTTTGATCTGACTAGCTAATCTCTGTTTTGCCAGACTTTCTCTGGCTTCGGTATCTAGCCGAGTGTCATCGGTTGGATGGAACGATGCTTCTTCTAGTGCTCGTGCTTCTAGGGCACAGGCGACCATCCGTTGCGCTGCTCCTGGGTAAAGCTCTTCTAAAAGCGGCAGGACATGATGGCGAAGACGGTTCCTAGCATAGTCATCTTTTAAATTGCTACTGTCTTCTCGGTAAGTTAGGCCTTCAGAACTCAACCATTGGCGCAGTTTTTCTTTGGGCAGATTTAGTAACGGTCGCCAGATTGGCGACTGCCAGGGCTTCATGCCTAGGAGGTTCCCAGGGCTTGAGCCACGGGCCAGGCGCAGCAGGACGTTTTCAGCTAAGTCATCAGAATGATGAGCTAAAGCAATCACCCAACCAGCGGCTGCTAGCTCTTCGTAGTCGGCTCGCCTGATACGCCTTGCCCACTCTTGGACGCCTTCGCGCTGGCGACTTTGCCGGTCTTCCTCAGTTATCTCTCGATAAACAAAGGGGATTCCGCGTTCTTCGGCGAGTTTGCGGCAGGCGTTGAAATCACCTTTAGACTCTTCTCCCCGTAAACCGTAGGCGCAATGGTAGACGCCCAACTCAAAAAATTTTTCGGTTTGGTATAGTCGCCAAATTCCCTGTAATAACGCTGTAGAATCAAGGCCTCCCGAAAGAGATACCATAACCCCACGGAATCGCTTGGAAACAAGCTCCTTTTTGAGTTCTGGCCAAGCCGCTAAATCATCGAAAAAACTGGTATTTATTAGCAACCCCCTGAAGATGCTTAGCCTAATCCCTGCCATTTAAGTTTTTACCAAAAAACTAAAGATTCGCGCCAAAGAGCCGTTGGTGACTTTGCAAGTTCCACACGGAATTTGCGGCAGGTCATAGGGTTATGACCGGTCAAAACATATCAAGGAGGATCTGACAATGGGAATGCGAATCCGCACAAACGTAAATAGTCTCGTGGCGCAGCGCTTTATGGAGCGCAACAACGGCGAGATGAACTCAAGCCTCGAGCGCTTAGCCTCAGGTTACCGGATCAACAAGTCGTCTGATGACGCTGCTGGTTTGGCCATCAGTGAGAACTTACGCGGTCAGTTGCGTGGTCTTAACGTGGCTAAGCGCAACGCTAACGATGCCGTCTCGTTGGTACAAGTCGCAGAAGGTGGGATGAACGAGATGACTAACATCCTCATCCGACTTCGCGAACTAACCGTGCAAGCCGCCAGTGACACCATCGGCGATCAGGAAAGAGGCTTTCTCAACCGCGAGTACACACAGCTCGTCGACGAGATGGACCGCATTGGCAACTCCACCGAGTTCAACGGCCGTAAAATGTTCTTGCCTGACGGTGGTCTCTCGCAGTTTGTAGTGCAAATCGGTACTCGTGGCACCGAACCAGAGGCCAATTCCGATACGATTACCATCGACCTCAAGGGGATCAAGTTTGACTCCAAGACCCTTGGCCTTGGGAAGGAGTCAGAAATCGGTGGTGCTAATCCGGGCGATTCCGTCGCTCGTGACGACATCGCTCTAAAACTTACGACCATCGATGATGCACTGGGTCGACTGGCCAGCGAACGAGCCACACTCGGTGCCATCCAAAACCGCTTAGGTAGCGCGATCGGCAACCTTGGGGTGTCGATGGAAAACCAACAATTAGCGATGAGCCGCATCCGTGATGTCGACTTCGCCTCCGAGACGGCAAGCCTGACTCAAGCACGCATCATGACGCAAGCCAACGTGGCGGTGCTCAGCCAGGCCAATGCTGCGCCAGAGCTAGCGTTGCAGCTCCTGCGCTAATAGCCAGGTCCGGTTACTAGGGTCGCAGTTTCTTCACCTTGCACGGCGGATGGTTCGCCGTGATCAATAACAGGGAGTTTTGTCATGGGATTAAGAGTAAGGACAAACGTAGACTCGTTGGTGGCGCAGAGGCGCCTGAGCGAACAAAGGGGCTCTCTCAGCCAATCCTTGGAAAGGTTGTCATCAGGTTTGCGGATCAACAAATCCGCCGATGACGCCGCCGGGTTGGCAGTGAGCGAGCGCTTGAGGGGTACGATGTCGAGCTTGGGAGTTGCTAAACGCAACGCCAGCGACGGTATATCGTACATCGAGGTAGCTGAAGGGGGGCTCAATGAGGTGTCGAACATCCTGATTCGGATGCGCGAGCTAGCCACCCAGGCCGCTTCGGATACCCTAGGACCGAGGGAAAGATCGTTCCTCGACAAGGAGTTTACACAGCTACGGGACGAGGTAGGTCGGATCATCGACTCAACCGAATTTAACGGCACCAAGGTGCTGACCCCGGGCGAAGGGGACAGGCCAATCCAAATATTTGTTGGTGCCTCAAACCGCGGTCGCGATGCTGCCGGTGACCTCCCGAATATCGATAAGGAAAACGATCCAGATGTGCTGACCATCAAGCTCGATGAGCTCGGGTCGCTCAAAGACGCGATCGATCAGGTGCGTGACAAGGCTATGTCCATCATGCCAGACCCAACCGCAGTGATCGGAGCGCAAGATCTAGGTCCAGATGGCGACACAGCCACTCTGTTTAGCCGCCTGGATAGCGCACAAAACTCGATCGCGTCCTATCGCGCAACTCTGGGATCGGTACAGTCACGTCTCAATAGCACGATCAATAACATTGATATCGCTAGTGAGAATATGGCTGCCGCACAGAGCCGGATTCGCGACGTAGATTATGCATCAGAAACCGCAAAATTAACCCAAGGCCGC
>OMIY01000336.1 GCA_900299215.1 bacterium
ACCGTGCTGCCATGATCGCCAATGTGATTACTTTTAGGCGACGCGGCGCCACCCGTGCCGTGGGCAAGGCCCTGGGGATTGCTACCGACAATCTCGATCAAAGCAATAGTAATACCAATAGCAACACCAATGGCAATCACACTCATGAGCACTTGGCTCGCTTGACCGAAGGACTGCGGGGGTTTCCACGCCACCTTGGGATTCATTCGGGCGGTTTTATGCTGACCGACCGCCACCTAAACTGGCTCGTACCACAAGAACCAGCGACGATGACCGGTCGCACAGTGATTCAGTGGTGTAAGGAGGATATTGAGGCTTTAGGGTTTTTTAAAATCGACATCCTGGCCTTAGGTATTCTGACGGCCATACGCAAAACGTTTAGCCTGGTAAAAGAATACGAAGGGCGCGAGCTCTCTCTGGCCACCATCCCTGAGGGTGATAAAGCCACCTATGACATGATTTGTCGCGCTGACACAGTTGGGACTTTCCAGATCGAGAGCAGAGCCCAGATGTCGATGCTGCCTAGGCTTCAACCTCGTAAGTTTTATGATCTCGTGATTGAGGTGGCGATCATTAGACCAGGCCCTATTCAGGGCGGTATGGTGCATCCGTTCCTGCGGCGGCGTCATGGCGAAGAGGCCGTAACTTTTCCAGACCCGCGCCTTGTGCCCATACTGCAGCGCACTTTGGGTGTACCTATTTTTCAAGAGCAGGTGATGCGTATTGCCATGGCCGTGGGAGGATTTTCTCCGGGTGAAGCCGATCAGCTGCGCAAAAATATGGGTGCCTTTGCCATCAAAGGTGATCTTTTAGGTTTAGGCGAAAAGCTGCGTGACGGTATGCGTAAGAACGGTATTGCCGAGCCTTTTGTGGAGCAGATTCTTGGCCAGATCCGTGGCTTTGCCGAATATGGTTTTCCTGAATCGCATGCGGCCTCGTTTGCTCTTCTTGCCTATGCGTCCTCTTATCTTAAATGTCATATGCCAGCGGCTTATTTTGTGTCGCTCATTAATTCACAGCCCATGGGATTTTATCCCCCACATATTTTGATTCATAGTGCTCGCCAAGACGGCGTGCCTATACTGCCTATTAGTGTGACTCAGTCGCAATGGGATAGCACGCTAGAGCGCACGGATACGGGTAAGTTAGCGATCAGGCTTGGACTGCACTTGGTAAGATCTCTGCGCAAACAAGCTGCGGATAAACTTTGCCACGAGCGTCAACGCCGCGGTGGCTGGCCGAGCTTACTCGCCATGCTGCAGTCAAGTGCACTTAACCGCCTGGACCTCACAGCGCTAGCAGCAGCGAATGCTCTGCATCCTTTTGGCGTCGAGCGGCGCACAGCTCTGTGGCTCGCAGCAGCAGCGCCGTTCTCTGCTTTTCTTGAGGATGTTGAGGTAGCAACTGAGTTTGCCGCAGAAACACCGATGGAACGTTGCCAATCTGATTTCTACGCGACCACCACCACACTGGGCCCTCACCCAGCAGCTATATTAAGGGCCAATTGGTGTTACCGCTTACCAGCACAAAGATTGCAGTTAGCAAATAATCTGATAAATCTGCGTCCTCGTCAGGAGGTCGCTGTATTTGGCATGGTCATTGTGCGGCAATCACCACCATCGGCTAAAGGCATGGTGTTTATGACGCTCGAAGATGACACGGGCATGCTCAACGTCGCCTTTACACCGCAAGTGTATGAACGCTACCGCCGGATCGTCGATGGTTATGCTTTTCTGTGTGTACGCGGCATCCTGCAAAGGCAGCACGACGCCTTGTCCATTTTAGTGACAGAGGTCCTAAAGCCAGACATACCGGAGGCGCAAGTGCTACCACTAGAGGCAACACAAGACGCCACCACCACGACTCCGACACAGCAAGAACTCATCGACACCCGCAACTACATGTAACAGGGACACTCACTGCCATGCGTGCAGAATATGTTCCCATCCACGAATATTTGAGCCAAGGCCAAGCTTTTGCCTGACGTCCTGCCGCCCGTAAACAGTCTGCATATCGTTGCGATAGCTATCGAATACGCCTTGATTTCCACCTAAATGCTTTCTGATTCCAATATAAAGCGTCCGTCCACTACCCCAGCGATCACAGCTGGAGCCACCATCCGCTTTGCAGCGGAGATTTCTCAGACCGGTGAGGGCATTGCATTTGTAACCATTAGACGATTGCTCAGCCGGATTACAGTTAAGCCCGACTGCCGCCGCATCCATGCGTCGCGACTGCGTCAGACCACAGGCGGGATCCCCAGAATTACCCCAAGCTTCGCATGATTTGTTCACATCCCATGAAGATTCTCTCACAGCGGAGCCAGCTATGATCAAAACGCATTCTTCATAGCTGAGGCCTGTCTCCGACGCACCGCGAGGATCACCACAAGCCTGGGAAATAGCATCGACAGCGGCTTGAGACAAGCGATCGACACCAAACCATCCATCTGCTTTGACGGGACTGCCCGTATCTCGCGGCGCACCACAAGCCTGAAGTAAGGCACTGGCAAGAGATACCGAGGCCAAGAGGGATTTCAATTTCATGGGACTTCCTTTCCTGATGAAATGACTCCAACGTGGTCTATTTGACGCACGAACCAACAGAATTAAAAAAGAGACCCTATCTTAGCATCGTGCAAAAGACGAGTCAAAATCACTGCTGGTTTTGTTAAACTAATCTTTGTTTGCCAACTGTTTAATCAGTTGTGATAGCTAGGATAATTTCCATAAGCCATCGGATCTTCAAGAACTAGATTTCCATCATCATCAAGCGAAAGTGTCATGACTATGCGTTTGCCCTTAATATCAAAGGCAATGGCATCCATCAAAAGATGCTCAAGATCACCATCATCCTCAATACGATCGTAAATTGCCTTAACACCAACTTCATATTTGCCACTAATTTTGTGGCCATCGATAAAATCAGTAGCGACAAAACGCCCATTGGCTTTTAACTTTAACGTGCGAAAACTTAGTGGGCCTTGATCAGAGATTTCTTCACTACGATCAGTAGTCAAAGTCTTGCCAATGAATTTGCTTAAATCAATACTGGGCAAGCGCTTTACGATTTCACTGCGCCCATTAACTTCATCGACCAGTTTAAGCGCTTCGCCATCGGCAGCTGCCCACTGACCCGCCGCATCTGCGACAACTTTTTCATGATCATCATCAATGCTAGTGCTGACGGGCTGAGCTTCGTAACGACCTCCGGGCAAAAGCCGTATAAATTCATAAGCCTCAGTTAGCGGCGCGTCAGCATTAACATCGTTAGTTACTAAAGCTGAGCTGAATTCAGGAAAAACAAAAAAGATCCCCGATAAAGTCAAAAGAACGGAATTGATCAACTTCCTAGCCATAGATCACCTCCAGATTTTGTGTCGATTTATTTTGTGTCGAATAATTGCGAATTATTTGACTTGGAAAGCGATAGAATCTGACTTGGCTACCGCACCGGTGCTGATGCTTACTGCTTGTACAGTCAGAGAATAAGAGCTGCCGCTCTTGAGATCACCAAATTCGTATTTATAGCCCTCGGGACAACTACTGAAACTCTTTTCATACTCGCGTTTGCAGAAAAAACGAAACTCGTTGATGGTCACCGACACTGGACCACCAGTGACAGCAAAACTAAGCGAGAGCGTCTTCTGATCAATGGGAGATACCACAGCGCCCTTACTTACGATGACTGTGGTTAGAGGATACTGACTCGACGCTGCAGGAGTCGCAGCTGGTTGAGTGGGAGCCGCCGGCTTGGCGTCATCGCCCGTGTCGGTCTTTTCGGCTGAAGGTGCCGCCACCTGACTGTCGGCTTTCTCGCCGCCTGCCCATTCAGGCAAATCAGGCAGGTCAGAACATCCCCAGCCAGCAAATAGGGCAACCAGCATCACATGTAGCAGGCGAGAGGATAGGTATAGTCTGCTTTTC
>OMIY01000337.1 GCA_900299215.1 bacterium
CCAGTCGCTACCCATTTGCGGTAAACCATCACGGCTACAACGGTGAGGCTGATCGCAAGAAAGAGGTAGTTCAGCGTGAGCGACCACTCAGGAAATCCGAAGGTCTGGTAACCGACCCCGTAATGCAGCAGCTCTCTAATACCGAGGTTGCCGTTGATCAGCGACATGAACCAAACAGGAAAAAGATTCGCCTTAAGTAGTCGCGATTCTTTGACGGAGAAGTAATAACCCCGACGTGCGGCGGTGACGATGACCGTGCCGTAGATTTGCTTGATGTAGTGCCAGCCAACCGTGAAGTACATAAAGTTAACGGCATAACTTAGATACTTTGGGGATTTAAGGAAGATGCAGCCCACCATATAACCGGCGATCAAGGTAGGGGCGAGAATAGCGGCCCAGAAAAACCTGACATTGGTCAGCAGCTCGCGCCTCTTATCTCGATAAAGGAGGAGGTAGGAGGCCATAAAGTGGGGGTTATTAACCGCAAAGGCCAGGTAAAATGCCGCCCATGAGATTTGGGTAGTGTCACCGTTCTTATCCACCCCAAAGTAAGACAGGGCAAAGAGCACGATCGAGGCCCCACCGATCATCAGGATGTCCAGAGATGGGGACAAAAGACTCAGTGGTTTTGAATGCTTAAAGCTAACGCTGGGCTCGACAACGGCGGCGGCCTGTTGCATGCGGGTGCTCCCTAACTGAAGGGCATGAGTCTGGGATATGTGGGGATAGACCTAGGTATTATACTACTTAATATCCCAGGCATTATACCGGATGCAGGAGCAAAGGTGGTGGGTGGTAGGTGCCGCCGCGGATTATTTACCCAAATAGAGCCAGCCTTGTTGCAGCATATGCCTTATCAAAGTCACAGGCCCCTCGCTTGCCTTGCCGCGCGGCAGCAGCTTCTTCAACTCCGAACCTTGATGACAGCGCTTGTTGCAAATGGCCTCGACCACCGGTCCTAGACGTGGGTCCAATTCATGTTCGATGCCATCTACATAGAGGTAGAGCCTGCCGTCCCCGGCAGTGAAATGAGCAAACCGCACGTGATCGCTACGCCATACCTCGCGATCGTCCGCCAACGCCCGGTTGACAGCATCGCTAGACGGCATGCGCCGGCGCACCGCAGGCGCTGTGCCAGCATTGGCAGACCGAGTCACATGCATGCCAAACCAGCGGCCCATGAGGTCGCGATTGGCTAACGGCGCTGCAAGCATACTGACCACTCGGTCCACAGCAGATGTCGAAATTTCCCCAGCGTTTGTCTGCTGTTTAAGATCCGGATCCCGGTACATCGCATCCGTTGCCACTAGGGCTGTCAGCGCCTCGGGCAAAGCGAAGAAGTCAGCCAGTAAATCACGTTGCGAGGGAGCTCTGAAGCCAATGGAATAAGTCATGGAATCGGTAACGGCCACACCGTGGTGCGCGACTCCGGGGGGCAGATAAAGCATATCGCCAGGCTCAAGCTCCCAACTTTGTTCGGGGACAAACTTTTTGAGTATGCGCAGATCGATATCCGGACGCATCGTTTGGTCCCCACCGGTAGAGATCTGCCAGGTGC
Organism: bacterium; assembly: GCA_900299215.1. Classification (GTDB taxonomy): domain Bacteria; phylum Bdellovibrionota_B; class Oligoflexia; order Oligoflexales; family CAIYRB01; genus CAIYRB01. The sequence goes on from OMIY01000337.1 coordinate 1,559, forward strand.
GACGTCCGTATCCCTGCAGGAGAAATACGTCATACGAATCAACATGAGCCCCCACACTGCCACCGGGCGGTGCCAGGCTAACCATAAGGTCGTCCGCACGCCATAGCGGGACGAAGTTGAACTGGTCCAACAGCGCGCCAGCCTCCTCTAGCCAGTGCTCCAGATTGGATACCAGAAGACTCCAATGCGCCTTAGGTAGAGCTGTCAGACGCTTCGCAGTAAAAGGACCATGCTCGACCTGCCACGGCTTCTTACCACCCTTCTCAAGCCCCAGACGAGCCGACACTCCGTCTTCGGTAGCTAGGCCTGCCAGCTCGTCCGGACTCAGTAAAGTCCGAAAGTTAGGGATAGCACCACGGATGAGCAGCGGGCGTTTTTGCCAGTAATCGGCCAGGAACTCGGCGGCGGTCAGCCCACCCAGTAGCGTCAACTTAGGAGCTGACTTTGCGCGGCTCCTGCGGTTATGTTGCGGCGCATGACGTTTAGTTTTGGACATGATTCCCTCGCCCCCTCGTGGCCCAGCCCTGGTCGCAACCAGTATCTGGTCGCCCTCGGCAGTAATCTCGGTGATCGCATGGCCCACTTACGTGCCGCCATCAAAGCTGTCAACTCTGAGCTGGGACCTGTCGTCAAGATTGCGCCTTTTTATGAAACAGCCCCCATCGGTGCTGCCGACCGGGCCTTTCTTAATTCAGCCATGATCGTCGCCTCGCCACTCGGGCCTGAAGAAGCGTTAGAGACACTAATGTGCATTGAGAAATCGCTAGGCCGCGTACGCGACGTGCGCTGGGGCAACCGGACTGTCGACTTGGACATTCTGCTTTGGCGACAATTAGACTCCAAGGGGCGTTGGCGATCTCTAAGCTGGAAGTCGCCATCACTCATAATCCCTCACCCTGAGATGTTAAAGCGTGACTTTGTCATGATCCCTGCTGCAAACGTTGCTGGGGACTGGATCGTGCCGGGGACGGAGCTAACGCTGCGAAATCACCACGACCAAAGTCATTTCTGTTTATCTACGCCCGTAGCTAATTGCGTTGAGGCAAGTCTCGCATAGTGGCCGCCAAGTGCCATGAGCTCGACGTGATTACCTTGCTCAATGATCTTGCCGTCGGCAAAGACGAAGATGAGGTCGCAGTTGATAATCGTACTGAGTCGGTGAGCGATAACGAACGAGGTCCGTCCCTGCATCAATTCAAAGGTCGCACTTTGAATCAGTCGCTCACAGCGCTCATCGATGTTGGCCGTGGCTTCGTCCAGCATGAGTATTGCCGGATCTCGCAGCAACATGCGTGTAAACGCAACTAACTGCCTCTCACCAGCACTGAGATTTTCGCCGCCATCGACCAACTCATAATCTAGCCCACCCTCACAGTTTTGGATCACATCGATGAGCCCCGTGCGACCAGCGGCAGCGAGGATGACGTCGTCCGTCACTTGCCCCCCGTCCAACGCAGCTAATAAATTGGCTCGTAGCGTCCCGCCAAAGACGATGACGTCTTGGCTGACGTAGCCGAGTTGCTGGCGCAGGGCTTTTGGATCAATTGTGGCTATGGGAAGATCATCAAGGACGATGTCACCTTGTTCCATGGGATAAAGGCGCGGGATTAAATTAATCGTCGAACTCTTACCCGACCCGGTGGCCCCGACTAAACCAATCTTTTGGCCGGCTTTAACCTCAAAATTAAGCCCCTTCAGCACTGGCTGACCTGGGCGATAACTCATCCATACGTCGCGAAAACTGACGTTGCCGCGCAGTACCGGTCGCAGCGTGCCGGATGCCCCGATGACATCTACTTCCTCGGGCTCCGCCAGCATCCGTCGCACGCGTTCACTTGAAACCACGGCCTCTTGGATGTTTTGGATTTCAGTCGATATCACCCTAATAGGCGAAACAAAACGCTCGCTGTATCGCACAAAGGCAACCAGCAGACCGAGATCCATCACGCCTGCTAAGACACGATGACCACCCCACCACAGGACGAGCAGAGTCGGCAAGGAACACAGGAATACGGTCATCGGTCTGATAAAGCTGTTCCAGTTTAGGGTGGCGATCCCAGCATCGAGTAGCTCCAGCGCCGCTTGATCAAACTGCCGCTGCGTCCACACCTCAAGGCCAAAGATCCGAATCACGGGTAGTCCACTCAAATACTCGGCGAGCTTGGCATTAAGATGTGCCGACCTGCGCTTATACGTCCGTAGCCAAAATATAACCGGACGACGCATGGCTACCGAAAACGCCAGAGCCGGCAAACAAACAGCGACAATCACAGCCCCAAAACTTGGCTCCGTCAACACCATTGCCACCAGCACGACGATGATGTTGATCACGGCGATCAGCACACGCGCCAGGGTGCCGGTGAAAAAGTTCTCGATACCCTCAATGTCCGATGTCAATCTGGTGATCGTTCGTCCAAGCGGTTGCGTGTCAAAATAACTGATAGGCAGCCGCCGCATCTTAGCAAATAACTCACTACGGACCTTATAGGTGATGGCAATCGTGGCATGAGCGAGCAAAACGCGCCCCGCATACTGACACCCCACGGCCACGCACTCGAGAGTGATAAAAGCTATCGCCAAGGTCGTCGTTTGAGCAGCTGCACCCGCACTGACTAATGCAGCGACAATAAGACCCAAAACGCGCGCAGCGCTCATCACCGAGATAGAGGCCGTAACGACTAATGCAAGCGCCCCAAGCAACTGCAGATAGACGTGCGACCCCATGCGCAAGATCTGCATCATGCCGATAAAATCACTAGCCGCTGCTAAGATCTTATCCTCGGCATCAAAAACTGGCGCTGTCTTGACGATTTGCTCCTGTCGCGAGGGAGCTGCGGCGTTAGTCATGGCGCCCCTCCAATTCTGTCGCCAGTGCATCGTCGGCCACACTCAGGAGTTGACCATGGTCTAGCTTAAAGACC
>OMIY01000338.1 GCA_900299215.1 bacterium
ACCGTGGACAGCTTAAGAGCCTGACTGCTCGACCGGGAATTGTTTATCATAGGTGCCATAAATGGCAGGGTTTTACGGCACCCATGATCAAGGTATAGTGACGATAGACTTTGCTAGGGATATTTTGCCGTACTGTCCAAGTCTGAAAGAACTACGGAACCCAGCGCTTTTTTTGAAGGCCCAGAAAATGGGTACACGGGTTGCGTGCGAAGACCTTGGACTTGAAATCAGTGCCGAAGACCTTTACGAGGCTTCACTTGACCAGAGATGACTTTAAAATTGGCGACTCTTTCCATACGGCCACAGGCCGCTGGGTCTGCGTCGATAAAGGCGAGCATTTCGTTCTGGCAGTTCACGAGAGCCACTTGGCCGAATACCACACTGGCGAAGAGTCTCCGCATATTGTGATATTCGATAGCTGGGACTTTGGTGGTTGCTGGGCATGACTTAAGCCGAGTGCTCGCCCGCGAATCCACCCTGGCAGCTGCAAAGGGACAGCGGTCGGATCAAGTTGCTGTCTTCGACCGTCAAACTGTGCCAGGCAGCAGCGCAGCTAAAGTCTGAACAGCCAAGCGCGCGTATCTGGATGCGCGATCACAGTCCTCCTGCGAATAGCCCTCGGTCGGATCAAAGTCCTCGGCGCCGTAAAAGCTGATTTCTCGTTCACGTCGCAACCAATGATTGGCGGTAACCATCTCGTCTATGGCACCATGTACTGCAGCAGGTAGCGAGGCCTTGGCAATTATTAGCTCGCTGGCCACATCGTGCCTATGGGGTGGATCAATCAAGGCGATGCGGAGCACCGCTTTTGAACACAGCTCCATGATTTCTTGAGATTCACGCACAACGTCAGAAAAATTCTGATCGTCGATCAAAACTTGAAGTGCGCGCAACCGGCTTTGACATTTCTTTAGATAAGCCTCGGGTAAATTCTTAGGCGACATCTCCGAGCTCCAAGTCAAAGTCGATTTCACTCAAATCGACATGAAGGTTGGTGTAACGCCATGCATGTCGTCCGCCAAAAGAGGGAATCTTATAAGCGCCGTGTTTATCACGCCAGTATTGCACGGCCGTCTTGATCGCGGCAAAGTAATCCGCTTTGTCGAGAATAACTTGATGCTCCTCAGGTAAGTCCAAGAGTAAGGTGTGCAGCCGGATCACATTGGCGAGCTTGATCACTATGATCGAAACTTGATGGCGCCAAGCTAACCCAGCGGCTGCTCGATCCCAAAATTCCCAGATCTCCTTGCGGCCGATTTTCGCTCCTGGAGCAAGCCAAACCAGAACGTCGATATCACTGTCCGATCGCTCCCTGCCGCGCGCATACGAACCAAACAGAGTCACCAAACGTACCTGTGGGTGACGGCGAAAGATGGTCGCGCATTTCGCCATAATGTCGCGCCCGGATTGAGTAGGTACCGGGGCATCCGACTTCAAGCTATATTGAACATGGGGCGCGCTGCCTGATTTTACCAAGGCGCCCTCGGCTACCATATCCCGCAAATGTCGGTGCACAGCCTGGGGTGATATAGCCAGATGAGCCACCAGGTCACGCACAGAAGCTGTGGGGTGACTTCGTAAGTAAGATGTAATTTTTCTCTTAGATTCCAGCATGATAGGATAAGTTTATAGTAAATATGGCTAGGCGTCAATGTAACCGCAAGAGCAGGACTTTCCTATGTCCACAATTGGTGGAGCCAAGTGCTCAGATCGTCGGTTGAAGCGGCGAAATTATTGTAAAAAGTGCATAAATAAAAGCAGACTTTTATGGGCTAAACGCCGTGACACCTAAAGCCAGACGCCTAGACACCGCGGCTATTGTTTTACGCTCAGAGTTAACAAAAGGTATGCTGTCCTCCCCTTGAGAAGATTAACGAATGCGGTATCGGATTCTTCGAACTAACCTTCAGAAGCGACTGCCAAAACCGATTGCATTGGACCTAGCTTGAGCCATGTCATGAAAAAATCCCTACTTAGTCAAATAGCAACCCAAATAGAGACCGAACTTGGTTCGCTCAGAGCCGCAGCTGCTGCGGCGCACGATGCGGCTACCCATGCCGAAAATAAGCCCGAAAACAAATACGACACCCGCGGCCTCGAGGCGTCCTATTTAGCCGGTGCCCAAGAAGCACGCGTCTTGCAGCTGCAGTCTGCACTGGAACTTCTCAGATCGACAGTACCGCGGATTTTCCGTAGCGAGGATGCGGTCGACCTCACGGCAGTAGTGGAGTTGAGCTCGGACGACACTAGTTGCTGGTATTTTTTGATCCAGGTGGCTGGTGGCTATCTGCTTCAGATTGCTAGTGAAGGTATCCAAGCACAAGTAGTCACCGTAACTCCACAGACGCCGCTGGGACGAGCCTTGAAAGGTAAAAGAACTGGCGATGAAATCGTGGTGCGGACTGATAAGGGCGAGAAAGTATACGAACTCGTGCGGATACTCTAAATTGCTGCTCTCCACTGCCGACCAAAGACGGAAGTGGAGAGTTGTTTAGTGACTTAAAAGTTTAGGCTTGCTGCGAGTCCGCCTACGGTTTTCGCGCCGGCCCCTGTTTGGGTGGAGAACATGGCAGGTGCAAAGGTCAAAGTACTTTGCGATCTGGAACCACCTGACGAAGATTTAAAGCCGTTAAAGAGATTGACGGCGTTTAATAAGTGCTTTCCGGATTCAAATGATAAATAGACACCGGTAAACAGTGAACCATAAAGAGTAGTATAAAGGATGGCTTCACTTTCCCGTCGCGGCAGATGCCAATTGTTGTGGTTGAGTACAATAAACGCCACTGAGCCAGCTAGTCCGCCCCATAGTGTCCGTCGTGAAAACTTTGCTTTTTCAAGATAGCGCTCAAATTCTGCCGACGCTGCGGGGTCATCTTTGAAGGCCGGAGCCGCGTCCTCAAAGGTGTGGTCGACCCAACTGGTTTCAAACTTTTGATCATCAACATGAAGGATCGGACCTAGAAAAAATCTAGGCTCAAAATAGGCTTTATGCCGTTGTTCTTCGGCAGAGTATCCGGAGCCTGCGATAGCTAGGATTGATGTAGTAAGTAAGCAAACAAAGCTAACGGTGGTTCTCAGGGATTTGCACAGGCTCTTCATCACGGACTCTCCAACTCAAAATAATGGGCGGCCAAAGGCAGCGCAGTTTCAATAAAATGCCTAAAGCAAGTGGCGTGCCAATTTGGGTGGCCGCGCATAAAGTCAGTAATTTCGATACTATGTACTAATATTGGGGGTCGAGCGAGGCTCGGTTGGTTGGTAAAAAATTGTTACTTCAGAGGATCAAAAGTTTACCGCTTCGACTTCAAACCTAGGGCGTCATGTCACCCGATACTAGTCGAGATTTTTGCTAACTTATAACCAAGGGCACGCATCAAATATCAGTCGTGAAGAATATCGACTGATCGCCTTTATGCTTCATCATGGTCTTGATCAAATTTTTGCGCTCATTTTTACTTGCCACCGAGTGCAAGTCGAGAATTTGCAGTGTTCGCGTTGGAGTTCGAATATCAGATCCCTCCATCCTGACATTCCATTCATAGGTGCCTGCACCCAGTCGGAGTGATGTGTAAAGCTGGCTGGATTTGATTTTTTCCTTTGTGCCTTTGGTTTTGTCTTTTAACTCTAAAATAAAATTAGTCGGGCGACCTTCTGGAGCCTCGTAGGACCAGGAGAACGTTTGGTCAATGGTGCTCGTTTTTGTCATGACACTCAGTTGATCGGGGGGATACTTAACCTCCAAGGTGTCTTTGCTACCGCCTAACGGCTGCCCGTCCTGGCCAGCGATTTGCCCTTTTCCCGCGAGAATCACGTGAATGGCATGAGCCGGAGATTGCCATGCTTGATCTGACGACATGATTTGAACCATGTAGGCTCCAGGTTCTTTGATCGGTAGTTTCATGTAGTCTGCCGTAGTGACTGCGGTAGGTTCCCCTCTGGGTTTAGAGGCTGGCCAGACATACACATGGTAACGGAGCTTTTTATCAGCCGGAGCGATCCAGACAATTTTTAGTTCGACTGGCCAAAAGACTGTGGGAATCACATGGTTTGTTGCGGGAGCTAATAATCTGATCTTGTGAGCAGAGACACCCATCGCCATACCCTCTTTGGCGAGTTGATTGAGGTCGGGCATGGGAGCGATAGGAGCTTTGCCAGTGAATATGGTGCTAACTTTGTTCCAAGCTTCATTGAGAGATAATTGCTCCTCATCGGTGGGAGCCCCAGATGCACCAGCAGACCTGGCGATCTTATCGATGAAATGGGTGGTAGTCTTGACCTTGCGCAGGAGATCGTGGGAGAGCCTGGCAATAATGGGCTGAGTCAATCTAAGCTGTACACGTTCGCCGTCCTTATGACCTTCCTCAACACGGACCCAGTCATCGAGTGTGATCTTTGCCCCATCCGTAACCTGAATAAGTTGCCCTTCGCGCAGCAGGCTTCCTTCAACCACTCTAGACCAGCGTGCGTCGTTAGATCCCCTTGTTAAAATTTGGCCACTGACTTTAGAGGCGCGGTATAACTTTACTTTAGCTGCGTTGGCGATATCGCCAAAGGCAATGGCCGCGACGGGCAGAATCAACCACGCTAATCTAATCGGCCGCAAGCGCCGAAGTTTAATAACAGAGTTCAAAGTCGACTTCATGCTCGACTTCATACAAGATCTTTCATACAAGAGCCTTCATAGCGATCACGCACACGTCATCGTTTGGAGGAGTGCCGTCTAGGTAGGTCTTCCAATTGTCGATGAGCTCCTCTAGGGCTTGATGCGGTACATCTGGTCCGCGTTGGTACTGCTCTTTGATTTTTTTGCGTCCATACATTTTGTTGGCTGGATTAGCTGCCTCTACTAGTCCATCTGTAAAGACTAGTAGGCTCGACCCCATGCCAAACGGCACTTTGTGCAGGACGACCTTAAACTCCGGATCCAATCCCAGCGCCTGTGAGGCTGGGAACACCACATTTGCCATGCCTTTAGGTGTCCGAAAGAACGGCAGAGGATGGCCTGCCATGACTACGTCTAGATTATCGCTGCCTTTTACATATCTAGCGGCCATCATGGTTGCATGCCACTGCCTCTTGCCCAGTCGATGCATGACGATATTAGTTTTGGCAACAAAGCCCTCGATATCAAAGAGGGCATCAGAGCGACTACGATACTCTTCAAATACGCCCGCAATAATAGCTGTAAACACTGATGAACCAGCGCCGTGTCCTGAAACGTCCGCGATGACCATGACAGTTTCGTTGTTGGTTGGGTTGTAGGCGTAATGATACCAGTCGCCTGCACACTCAGCTGCCGCAACATAGGATGCAGCAAGGGCGAGGCCACATTCCTCTGGCAGAGGTGCTGCAGGGAGCAGATTCTCCTGAATCCTTTTGGCGATCGCTAGCTCGCCAGCAAGCCGCATTTTTTCAGTCTGCTCGCGCATCAATGCGGTGACGCGGCGGTCCCTCTCGATCAAGCCATTAGCCATAGACGAGAAGGCCGTCGACAGCACGGTGATTTCACCAAATCCTTGTAGCTTCGGACTGACATCAAAATTGCCCTCTCCCACGCTCACAGCTAATTCAGCAAGCTCTCGCATGGGAGCGGTGAGCTTTGCCAGTGGTAATTGTAGGATAATAGTGACAACGACGAGGATGCCTAGAAGCACTGCGAAGAATCGCAATACAATCTGGCGCAATGGCGCCATCGCTGCCGCCTTTTTCACTTCGGAGAAAAGGACCAAATTAGTCTGGGGTACCTCGGCGAAAAAGCCATAGAGAGCATCGCCGGAAGGGGATTTAATTTCAAATTGGCCCTGCTTGATAGGCGCTTTGATAAATTGCTGCACGATAGCTCGCCGGCCTACATTAACTTCAGTAACACTAGTGTCATTGGTGAATAGTAGCCGTCCTTCCCTACTCATCAAGAATAGGGCGCCGTCGCTTGCTGGTCGTGCTGGTTTAAGCTGGAAATATTTCGATTCAACTTTTCGTAAACTCAGATATCCAAGTTGATCGAGAGCTGAATTTTGCTCGTACTTAGTTAAGTAGTTTTCACCGCCGAAGCTGAGTACGTTAATGGGCGGTAGACCACTTAAACTTTTAGGGGAATCGACGCCAAGATCTTTAAGAGCAAGGCGACCGTTTAAACTGCCACTCAGGCTTTCGACGTCACCATTGGGCTTTACTGCCAGTTTCGCGTCACCACTACTGTCTGCCGCACCAAGTCCGATGCTAGCTTTATTCAGTCCGCGGACTAATAAAGTACCCTCGTGCTCGAGCTCGAGGTACATGATGGCCCAGGTGTCGGCTAGTTTATTTTGGTACAAAACGTTGAGGGCGTAATAACCAGCGACTAGGCTAGCCGTTAGGATTGATACCACCGAAACCCATGTTAATACCTGGCTTACCGTTAGTCGGCTGCGCCATTTGTCCAGCCAAGTCCAGTCTAGTTTTTTAATGGGAAACCGCATCCACCTGCTCCTTCAGCTTAAGTACAAGCGTGATGCGGCGATTTTTCTTCATATTGTCGACAAGTAATCGTCCTTTATCATCTTTTTCAGGTAGCAAGGGCTGGAGATTGCCCATGCCCTTGACGATCACCTTTTTCGACTCAACTCCAGAAGAGATCAATACTTCGGCTACAGATCCAGCGCGCATAGCCGAGTACGTGAGGTTGTTTGTGTACACTAAACCAGGTTTGGGAGGCTTGCTGTCTGTGTGAGCAACTACTTCCACCTGGATTAGATCAGGAACCTGCAAAAAGTCAGACGCCAGACGCCGCAGTTTGGGAGTAGCACCTGGTGAAATTTGATAGGATTCAGCCTCGAACAGTGCTGAATCTGGTATAACCATTTCCACGAGATGGAATTTCTCGTCTTTACCTTGCCCAGTCTGGCTGACCAGATCCTTGTTGTCGACGGCAACTTTTTCCATAAGCACTGCTTTTGCGGCTTCTACGGTTTTCTGTTCGTTGAATGTTTTTTCGATTTTAGCGATAGCAGCCTCAGTGTTTTCACCAAGATTTAGCATCTGAATCATCATCTGCATCGCTCTGATCTGACGATCCTCGCCGGCAACACCAGCTGATTCGTCTGGCTTCTTTTTCTCATCCTTTGATTGAAAGGCCTCGGCCACCTTTTCTGTCATCTGGTCGAATTTCTTGTCGTCGATCGTGGAAAAACTAAAGAGGATGACAAAGAAGCCAAAGAGTAGAGTGACCATGTCCGCATAGGAGACGAGCCATAACTCCTCGTTTTCCTCTTCTTCCAAACGACCGATGCCAGTCAATTTGGAGCCTTTTAGGCCATGGCTCATGCGGCTTTTTTACCCCCGTCGCTGCGTTGGCTCGGGAGTAGGAAGGATTTTACTTTTTCTTCGACGTAGCGCGTCGGCTTATCCGCATGGATCAGCATCATACCCTCAACGACGATGCTGCGAGCGATGAGGTCTTCATGGGTCTGCTTGGTTAGATTCTCTGAGATCGGAATAAAGACAAAATTTGTCAGTACTAGGCCGTACAGAGTTGCTACCAAGGCAATAGCCATCGATGGACCAATCATATTTTTTGCATCGGCGCCGCCTAGTGATTGCAAGAGAGCAATCATACCCATGGTGGTACCCATAAGGCCAAAGGCGGGAGGAAACTTAGACAAGGTTTTAAAGACCTTGGCTTCATTCATATAAAGGGTGTAGTGGGTGTTGATGCGGGTCTCTAGTAGATCGCGCAACTCCTCACCACTAATCTCGGATTGAGCCCAAAAGAGCATACCAGCGGCATCTTTTAAGAAGGGGTCGTTGACCTTTGGGATTGCGGCCTCAAAGGCTTTAACGCCTTTGCGGCGGGCATCGGAGAGTACCACCAATTCTTTGATGATGGCCTCAAAGTCTCTTTTGTTTTGCCCAAGAATGCGTTTTAAAAATACTTTGAGCAGGCTGGTGATCTGACTCATCGGAAAGCAAACCAGGGATACGGCGGCGGTACCACCAAGTACAAGTAGGCCTGCATGGGCATCAAAGATGACATTGATATTGCGGAACGACATGATCACGCTTCCGACAAAGACGGAGCTGGCGATCAAAAATCCAATGAGTGTTCCGAAATTCACCTGATGTCCCTTACCTTTCTTCTAGCTGTGGAATTATCTAGTTATCTAGTTTTTAAGCTGCTTGACCTACGGGCTTAACGGGTTTAGCTCCGTCAGCCTTGCTATCCAACATATCTGCAATCGAACCATTGCCTTTCATCTGTTTGATACGTGCGACAACCTGCTGCTTGGCCGCTGTGTGGGCGGTCTTGACTTGGCGTTGGCCTTTGCCGGTCAGGCGATTGACTTCTTCATCAACTAGATCGCGACGTCTGCCCTCAACCAGACTCAGGACTTTATCCTTCCACTCTTGTTTCAACAGGACCACAAGTGCGGCGATGTCTTTATTCGAGAGGCCAAGAATAATCTCCTCTTGCAGTTCTGCTTGCAGGCGGAAGAAGGTTGCCAGAGTGACTAAGGACTCGCGTAGGTAACGTTCGATGCGAGGGCTGGAGGATGCCAGCTTCTCCTGCAGCGATTCGGCAACATCATCGTCCACCGATTCGAGTAACGACTTGTAGTAATTAAGATACGGCGCCTGGATATCAGCATCGGCTTTGTCGACCTGTGCAGTGATTAGCGATATCAGGTCCTTATCAAGTGCAGTCTGATTCTCGACTTCAGGGATCTTGCCAACCAAACCTGCAGCTTTGGTAAACTTGTTGGGATCGCTTTTGTGCAGAGTTGTCAGGATCGGAGCAAGCTTGTTTGGCTCTATGTAAGCAAACAGTCTAGCTAGCCCGTCGCCGTCAAGTGCTTTGGCAATGCTAACAATATCTTCAGTTTTGAGCTGAATCAGTTTACTACGCACGGTTTCGTTCAGTTTGGCGCGGCTAGGTAGATCAGCACCAAAGATACGTGATTTCAGGGCTTCGCCAGCATCGATCATGACCTCACCCTTGGGTTTGGTATGGACACCGAAGCGCAGGAAGTCGGTGACCCGTTGCTGGTGATCTTTGGCTAATTTGGTGAATAGGTTATTGGCCTTATCTTTACCGAGAAGTTCCATCGTGGCGACGGCACGACCGATTGAAGCATCGTCGTTGAGCAAGCTACTGAGGTGCTCCGTAATGATGCCTTCATTCTGTTCAGTAACTACAGCAGATAGCTCACCATGAAGCTCCATTACGCGACGAGACACTGATTCCAGAGGTAGTGAAGATGTGCCCTGAGATTCGCCCGCACCTCGATCTTGGGCAGTCGCTCCACCGAGGCGCTGTGGATTTTCCGCTGCTTGTGTTGGTGGTGGGGCTTTGACGGCCAGTGACTCGCCAATCTTGTCGCCCAGTCCGGGTATACTATTGCCAATCGTCTGTACCGCATTCCCCAAGGTCCTTGCCGCACCACTGATGGCGAAATAGGCAATCACAATGGCGACTAGAAATAGGCCCGATGAAATCAGGCCGACAGCGTTTTCCTGAAGAAATGTTTTTTCCTTAGCTTTGACCGTTTCCTTGGCCACGGCAGCTTGGCGTTCTTTTTCGGTGGTCTCCAGTTTTGTGCTGATTTTGCTCATCTCAACTTTTAGATCACCGCGTTCGCGTGCAATGCGATCAAGTTCAAGCTTAATTTGAGCCAGCTCTTTCTTGGCGTCTTCGCGTTCGCGGCCCATAGTGTCGAGCTGGGACTTAGTTTGAGATAGATCCCGTTTGGCGTCATCGCGCTCGCGAGTCAACGAATCCAATTGAGTTTTTAGACTGCGAGTTTCGGCCTCGCTGCGGGTGAGATCGCGTTGAATTTCGCTAGGTACGGTTTCGACTTTAATGCCTAGTTTATTAAAGGTGATTTTGTCACCGCGTGATTTATTAAGAGCTAAACCTTTAATCAGAATCTCTTCTATTTTTTGAGTAGTAGTCTGGTCAAATCTTTCAGCAATCAATACCTCAATATCAACCTTCGTGAGCCAATAGGTCAGTAGCTGCACCGGAGTGTCTGCGTTTGGCAGGGCTGAGCTGGTCGCCGGTAAATAAGGTAGCGATTCTGAGTTGAGCTCAGCAGCAGTTGCGGTAACAAAGACCTGGAACTCCTCTGGTTTCAGCTGGCGTTCCAGGATAGTGCGTGCGTGGTTTTGTAAGAGTCGCGAAAGTAGAGGTCCTAAAGTCTGCTTAGATAGGTTATTGCTTGTGGTTTCAGCTGTGGCTGTCGGCGCAGCGGCGTCAGGCTGCTGAGCCATAACACCATCGGAGATCAGTAATGAAAGTAGTATGCTGGACACGACAGCTAGGAATCGCTGCGATCCGGCAAGGCTACTAATCTTTGATCTACGCGCCGTCATCCCCATAACTCCTAGAAATGCCTCGTCGCCCATGACGGTCGGACTTGCGAGGTAATGTTTGCCTGTCGATAAGATGCCAATACTGCCTATATCGGGGTAAAATGAAAAAACCTGAGAGTATATCGCTTTAGGTAAATCATGGAGACTGAGGACGCGATGAATAAGTCCCGGTTATTACCGCTGACACTCGTAATTTTGTCAAATATACCAAATTGGGGATGTGCGACCAAAACGCTTAAGATCAAGACGAGCGGGACTGCTGCTGTTAGTTTAATTCAGCCGAGCAAGCCAGACGACGATGGCGTTAGCCTAGGTGATACTCCAGTTACATTGACTCTGGATCGTGCAGTCGGGCGCGTGATCAAAGTAAGTCAAAAGGGCAAAGTGCCGGTTTATTGGTTGGTATCGGACGCAGTAGGGGATGTAACCACGGCGGAATTGAAATTAGTCGACGAACCAGTTGTGGAAAAAGGCCAGGATAAGAACAATGCGGAGCGTGTTGATCCACGAACGACCAATAACCGCATCATGCGACTGATACTCAGATCCTATCAGGCTTTAACCGGAAACAGACTAAGTGAAGCTAAGCAGCTTGCTGATCAGGCAGCGGCAATTGATCCGCAAATAGCTGCGCCTCATGTGATCAAGGGGCTTGCCTTCTATCAAGAGGGTAAAGTTGAGGATGCACGCACGGAGCTAACTAAGGCACAAGCTCTAGATCCTGAGGATAAAGATATCGATACCCTCATCAAGAAGGTGCGCTAGTGTTCATGAATATCTTTAGAACTCTAAGCGCGTTAACTCTATCGTTTGGCATTAGTTCAACGCTTTTTGCCGATGCCGATATCAGCGTCGGTACTGGGCTGGCGCTTGGCACGGTATCTCAAACACTGGCGGACGGGAGCCTCAAATCCTTTCAGATGGGCGGTGTACCCTTGCAGCTAGGGCTTAATAAGGATGTAGCTGCTAAGCTGTCTGCGTCTTTTGCTCCTCAGATACTTCTCGACATCGTCAATCGTCAAGTCGTTCGGCAAGGAGCCACAGCATCAATCGCTTATCATTTAATTGGGAGTTCTAGGCGCCTTGATTACCCCGGGGAACGCTTTCGCGTCTCGTCCGTGAGTATTCCAAATCTATCCTTGATCTCCCGAGCTGGACTTTTTAACTATGCTGCATCAGAGCCTAACCGACCTACTAGTAACGTGACCGGGGGCCTTTGGGAGTTTGCCGTTGGCTTTGAATACCGCCGTGATATCGGCGAGGAGAGTGCTCTAGGATTATCGATAATGGCTACCGCGTTAACCATTCCTGCAAGTGTCCAACGTCTTAAATCACAAATGATGGAAGCCCTGATTTTTTGGCGGCAGAGTGTATAGCCAATGAGAAAATCTAAGATCTTGAAGCTCATGAATCTGTGGCCGCCCTATATGGGATCGGGCGTTAGGGTTACTCATATCAGTGATGATATGCGGGCGGTTGATGTCGAGATGAAGTTACGATTTTGGAATCGAAACTACGTTGGAGTTCATTTTGGGGGTTCTCTGTATGCTATGACAGATCCCTTTTTTATGTTGATGCTACTTGAGAACCTAGGACGTGACTATATTGTCTGGGATAAGGCAGCGTCGATTCGCTTTAAAAAGCCGGGGCGAGGACGCGTATCAGCGCAGTTTCGTATTGCTGAATCTGAGGTTGATGCAATTAGGCAAGCTGCCGATACTCACCCCAAGACGGAACCCGAATTCACGGTGAATGTAATCGATAGTGAGGGTGATGTAGTCGCCGAGATCCACAAGACTATATATGTACGTCGCAAGGATCGAGATCGAGTGCCTCGTACTTAGTGATTTGTCGAAACATTGGGTAGGTCTAAATAGATTTTGCCATCACCGATGATCTGATGACTCAGTTTGGCGGTCAAAGCAAATATACTTAGCTGCGGGTTTGCTCCCACACTTGTCGGAAAGAGTGAACCATCCATGACGTAGAGATTATCAATGTGATGGTGACGACCAGTCTCGTCAACAACGGAATCTCGTGGATCAGGGCCCATCGCTGAGCCACCCATAACGTGGGCGGAACCGACACGAAGGATTAATGGTTCAAACGCCAGCTGATTGATGCCCTTTTGCGCTTCACTCCATGAGGAGTAGTCACCCGTTTGAAAGTGTCCTACGTGTACTGATTTAGCTCCTGCAGCAAACAAGATCTCAGCCATTTTTAGAACGGCACGCTTGGCGCCTTCGAGCAGATAGCCATTGATAGGGTAATCTACTACTGGTGAGCCGTCGGGTCGCAGTTGCACGCGACCGCCTGGGCTATCTGGATGGAATCCGTCTCTTAGTAATGCTAGGAAACCTGCGGTATATTTCAGGTCATTCAGTCTTTGGCGATGCTCCAGGCCAAAGCCGCGGATGATTACTGATGCAAATGCTGGATGCATGGGGGTGGCTTCAATTTTAAAGCCTATTGGTCCGTCTGCAACATCCTGCCATTGATAGTGGTCGCTGTAGGCAGACTGAGGTGCACCGTGGAAGCCATTGACCTCGTCGGGCATGCGGCCAAAGGTAAATAGTGTTGGATGAAGAAAGGTGCGTCGACCCGCAGTCCCATAAGGGTTTGGGATTGAAGTAGACCGCAGCAAGATTCCAGGCGTTCCAATGGCTCCTGCCGAAAGAATGACTATTTTCGCCTTGATACGAACTTGTGGGCGGCGCTCACTACGACCATAAGCTTCGACGCTCTCAACGCTATGCCCGTTAGATCTGAGGTGATTAACTTGTAGGTTGTGAATCAGGGTGGCGCCACTTTTCAGCGCGGATGGGATTGTCGATACAAGCATTGACTGCTTAGCGTTGGTGGGACAACCTAAGCCGCAGTACCCCAGGTTCCAGCAGCCTTTTACATTTCTGGGTATAAGGTCGGCACGGATGCCGAGCTTTTCTGCGCCTTTAAGTAGGGTTTGATTATTAGTATTAGGACTGGTCCAGGTTGCTATTTCCAGTCGTTTTTCTAGCATTTCAAACCATGGTCGCATACTCTCGACGGTATGGTCTTTGATTCTTAGTCTACTGTTCCAGTGATTAAGAGTAGGCTCAGGAGTTCGGAAACTAGAGGTCCAGTTGACGACGGTACCTCCACCGACAGTCCGGCCTTGAAGTATCGATATCCCACCATCAAGCGATAGGCGAGTCATGCCGTCTTGGTACAGCGTTGAATAGGCCTCCTTCTCGTTCAAATTAAAGTCGGTAGAGGTCTTTAGGCTGCCTTCCTCTACCAGTATGACTTTTTTTCCTGCTCGAGATAAAACTTCTGCCGCGGTACCCCCACCGGAGCCCGTGCCCACGATCACGACATCAGCCTCGAAGTATCGATCTTCAGTGAATCGAGAGGCATCATAAATATTCCACGATTTGGCCGCCTCGTCTTTGTATGGATCTGGCAACTTCATGGTGAATTCTCCCCATTGAAATCGAGATAGGGACGAATGGATTCGGGTGGCCCAGGATATCCGGTCCCTGCAATCGCTACGGGTACGTAGTACCAACTAACTTGCAATAGCGATAAGAGTGACTGATAACCGTAGCGTAAAATTTTTATACCACCGTAGTTCCAATTGGTGATAAGCGCCGTAATATCCTTTGGATTAGCTCGATCCCAGTTATCACTGACTCCCATCATCCATCGGCTCATGGGGAACTGAAGCAGATTAAACAGCAGAATCAAGTCGGCTCTGACGCTTTCTGGGGCTTGCCCCATCAATTGGTCACAGTTGGCTATGAAAACAGTCTTATTCTGCTCCGTGAGGTCTTGGTCATCGAGACCCATACTTACCTTTGCGAACGCAACCAAAATTGGAACGTGCAAAGGTTGAATGTACTTCAAAGAAGGTGCAGTCGAAGCAGCCTCTGCTGGCTGACTGCAAAAAGTCTGGGCAGCAGCAAGAGGCACTGTCGAATAGGCAATAGCACGCCCAAGAAAGCTGAAGGCGATGCTTTGATCCCAACTCGCACTCAGAAATTCACGACGACTTACACTCATTGGTCGTCCTTATTTCACATAGTTAATTTCGCGATTTGAACTTTGAATAACGTCGATGTTTACGAGGATTCGAGGGCATGATGAGTTCGAGAAAATGAGGCGAACACAAAACTATCTGCTTAATTTTAACACGAAAAAAAATAGCGCCGATACGCGGCGCTTTTTACACAGTCTACTCTAATTTTACTGAGCAGAATTTTCGCAGGCATTAGTTGCCTGGTTGAGACCTGCCTGTGCGTTTGCAACGTCACGCGCGTAGTTAGACTCGACGCGCTTGATGCAGACGCTACCGGGTACAGGATGCCCGAGGTCGATAATATCGTAGCAGGCGCGCATTCCTTGATTCATGTAGAGAGCGGCCAGTCCGGTCTCTTCCTTATACTTACTCTGGGCTGCCTCGAGGCATGCGGACTTGGTGTTGACCGAAGTTTCGGCCTTAGCGACTAAACTGCTAAAAATTGCCATAGTGACTGCAACTATTCGAAACATATATATAAAATCCTCACTGGTGGGCGTTCAATAGGGCGCTCAGTAGGGCGCTGCTAGTCGGTCTCGTAGCACCGCGCCTGTTATGCGTCAACAACAGAACGTTGTTTGGGCTTGTGCTTTAAAGTGGTCGTCCATTGTGGGCCCATAATTTAACGGCTAAAATAACTACAACTGATTAATTAAGTTAATTTTTTAGAGTAACTAAACAAGGGAGATCTGGCTTGCGGACCTTGGCCATAACGTCCTTGATGGTTTTGATCTTTGCCCAGGGATGTGTAGATCCCGCTCCGGCCCCACCCGCGACGGTAGGTGGCGGAAAGTCGTCCAAGGTTAAGGGAGCGGCTGAATCTCCGGAAGCGGCAAGCCCGCATGCAGCCGATGCCGCTAAAAAAGGAACGGGCACCGTGCCTACAGGCTCTGCAACTACCGTTGCCTCATCTCCAGTGCCGCCACCCCCCGCCCCTTGGGTGCCAACTCCAGCTGCGACCCCGGCGCCGTCTAGTCCGACTGGTGTCCAATCAAAGGCCGGAAATCAAAACGATTTACTAACGGCCCTGCTCACTGCGGGAGCTGGAGCGCTCGGTGGCGGAACTCTCGGTGGTGCTCTAGGAAACCTTCTAGGTAACCAGGATTTAGGCTCGATCCTGGGCACATTAGCCGGTGCCGGTTTAGGTGGGGCTCTAGCACAAGGTAGTCAAAGTGGTCCTTAGTTAGATTTTGGTGAAAGGCAATCCTACAAATGAATCAGCGCCTGACGACGATCCTTGTCATGTTAACGATTTGTTTACCCGTCCTGGGTAGCTGCAAGCGTGCTGCCGTGACAGCGCCAAACAACAACAACCAGCCTTCGCGCGGGATTGCACTGCTCGATGGTAGTGGCGAGAAGGTGACGGCGGTTGGTGAATGCGGGCCAAATTTTGCAAATTTGGACGTCGTTCCTGCGGCGTTCCTGAACCTGGATAGAGCCGGTGTCCTTAAGGGAGTAGAGAGTAAACCGGAGCTCAAGTTAGCCTTGCTAAGCGCACTAGCTGCAGTTCCCCGCTCACTCTTACAACTATTCTTTCTAAACCTTCGTGGTGAGATCCTGGTCACCGATGCCAATAAAATCTGTAAGGACACCCCGCTAACTCAGGAGGAGCGAGAGTTACTAGGTGGTCCGACCGAAATTAGTGCCTGTTGGGTTGCTGAAGCTAAAGAACCACTGCGGCTCGTGTTAGCGGAAAACCCGCACGTTATTCGGTCAGTTTTATTGAGGCTGTTCGCCTATATGTATTCTGAATACTTTATAGCGAGAATACAGGACACCAATGCTCCGGCAATGTTTCAGGAGTCAAATTGGCGAGAACTGACGACCGCGTTTATTGAAAACAATCAGCTTATGACTGAGGCCTTTGTCGCGGACAGTAAAAATTTTGGACATCAGAAGATGGTCTCCCTAGAAAATCTGCGGTCAGCCAATCCAAGAAAGTTTGCGAACATGGTCTTTGCTAACGCAGTCGACAGTTATTACTGCTCGGCACAGTCGAATCAGGCTTTTGCATCGCGATTCAAGTTGACCTATGGTGTCTTCACTGAAGCTTCCAGACCATTGACACCAATTAAGGTTTTTGGCCCAAGTTTATGGTAGACATCGCGGCACGTTTACAGAATCCGCAGACCATTTTTTATTGGCCTTACGTCGTCGCATCCTTTGTGATTGCTTTAATTTGGTTGATATTTATTGGTCGCAAAAGTCTGAAGCAATCGTTTGCTTACTTATTTAGTGCGAAAATATGGCTGACTTCATCAACCTGGATCGATCTGCAATATAGTGCAATCTATTTGTTATTTGTTCGCAGTCTCATTGTCGCGATAGAGGCGGCGGTTTTGTGCGCGTCATGAAAGTTACGTTGAGCCTTGCCAGCAAGTTCATTCCTGAGAGTCTCTGGATTCAGGCTAGTTCACTCACCGAAGGCCTAATAGCAACCATCATCACGATGCTGGCAATAGACTTTAGTTCCTATTGGGTTCACAGATCGATGCATCTTATTCCAATGCTGTGGCGCGTGCATGCAACGCATCATTCAGCAAGCCACTTAACGCCCTTGACCACCTACAGGCAGCATATCCTTGAACCCATGATTTTGAATTCCTGCCGCGCGGCGTCTTCGGGCATGGCACTAGGGGTTTTTCACTCGATTTTTATCGATGCGACTCCAGTGATCACCGTGTATGGCATGGGGGCTGGTTTTTTTGCATACATGTTTACGACTAATTTGCACCATTGCCATATTCCAGTCCGCTATCCAGCATTATTGCGAGCAATCCTGGTAAGTCCTCATCACCACCATATTCACCACAGCTCTAATCCGCTGCATTTTGACTGTAATTTTGGTGTGGTTTTTTCGTTTTGGGACAGGGTATTTGGTACATACCGTCATGAAGATATTGCGCTAGGTGAGCTAAAGTTTGGCGTTGTTAGGTCCGTCGCGAAGATAGAGCTAAAAGCGAGAGGCGAGGCGCTATGATCAGAAATTTATTTCTTCTATTACTGACATGTTCCAGCCTCGCTTGTACGACTATTGAGCAAAGTGAAATCAGGAAAGTTAAGAAAGTGGCGATCATCGGCTTTCAAGGGCACATAGCCGAGGGCGGCGATATGATGAGGCAACTTTCCAAAGCGATGGCTGACCAGCACTTTGGCGCGAAATTATACGAAGTGACTCGTAATCAATTAAAAGCCACAATGGGTTGGCAGGTGCTTCCCCGCGAAAAGATCGCAAATTTACCCACGTATAAAGCTGTGGGGCAGAGCAAGGCCAACAAAATCTCTAACGCGCTCAATAAATGGGATAAACAGATTTTAATCCCCGGAATTTTCACGACAGGCATGGCGGCGACGGTGCTTTCTGACAAAAAGAAGATGACAGCACTTACTAAGGAACTCGGCGTCGATGCTGTCATGATGATCAATTTTGATATTAAACCTAATTCCAACACTGTGGATGCTTCGGATAAGATCATGGGATTACTCAAAGTAAATGAGGCTAAGGTTTTTTTGCTTGATTGCAGTTTGACCCTCGATCTTTACGAGGCTAGAACCCAGAAGCCCATATGGAAGAAGCTGGGTATCGGCGGTGAGACTTCCGACTCGACGATGACAACGATTTTTAATGTCTCTTTTCCTGATCAGAAAGAAAGAGCGGTCGTCAGCGCATTTTCAAATGCTTTAGGGGCGCACATCAGGGAAGTACAAAGTGGTGGCTAGAGTGGTGGTGGCTAGAGTGGTGGGCAAATGAAACTCAGCTCTGTGAGCTTGCATTTCGTGTCTCAGCTTCCCGTGGCAAAAAGAAGCTTACCACCAACCAAACGCCGATAAATAACAATGAAGTTAAGGCAAATACGCTTTCGGCGATGACGACACCGGTCATCTGGATCAGAGTAATGATTCCAGAAGTGATGCCCTTACTAAAGCGGTAACCAACCACATCGATCAACTCCTTGGCGCGGTATCTTGCTGCAAAGGACAGTGGGACGTATAGGGCTTCTTTGGCGGCTCTAAAGATCGAGTAGTCGATGCATTTGAAGGCCGCGAAGGCAATGGCCCAGCTTGTTAAGTCAGGATGCAACACACAAAGACTTACGGCTAGGATATGGATGCATGGTACGGCAATCAATACACGTCGCGGACCCAAGTACGGAAGTAGTAGGGGAGCGATGAAAAACTGAAACACCGCAGCAATTCCGTTAACCCAGGCGTAAAACACATAAGAATAAGCCGACTGTTTAGCAGCATCCGGCATGGCGTCGTAAAGTGAGCCCTGAAAGCCCAAGCTCAGTAGTGTGCCCACTAGTTGACCGATGACGACCAGGGCCATTATGACCATTAGCACGCGCTCGCGACGAAAGGCACCTATGCCTGCATCCTTAGTAATCGCGGCTTCCGTAGTATTCTGAATCCGGTCCTTGTCTTGTGGTTCACCGTAGATAGCAAAAGCTCGATCGGCGACAATTGCCGCAGGAATTGTCACAAGTCCGGCGATTAGTATGAGGTTGGTGGTCCCAAGGCTTTCGGCAATTTGTCCACCTACCACACCAGCGGCAATGGAGCCAATAGAGGCGATGCCACAGACGATGCCATTAATGCGCCGCGAGTCGTCGGATCCGATAGAGCTATTAATAAATGACCAGTACTGCTCGATCAGCAGCACGATATAGGCTTCTTTAAATAGGTAGAGAAACCAAAGCACGCTATTAATCTGATAGCGAATAGCTAGCGAAGACAGGACCAAAAGCACTGCCGTGCCGAGAGTAGAGATAAGTAAAGTTCGCCGTGGTCCAAGCGCAGTCAGGGTGCGAGCATAAAAAAAGGCTACCGCTACGACCATCACCGGAATCAATGATGTGACGAGCGGTAGTTGAGATTTGCCGTAGACGCTGGCGAAGATCGAGTTGCTAGGACTCCTCACAAGCTCGTAACCTGCAAGCGTCAGGGCGGCCGCCGAGGCCATAGTCATCCCTACACCGAGGGTCCGACGAGGTAAGGTCCAAATACGAATCAACGCGATCTCCGTCCAGCAAGAGTCTTAGCTATTACCAGGATCCGCCGCCGCCGTGGCTTTGCTCAGCAGCTGGCTCAGCGTGATCAGCTTTAGCTTTAGCTTTTTCCCATTTGCCGCCTTGGCTTTCGCAGTCTTTTTTCTTCTCAGCAGCTTTGCTGCCTTTGACAGTTAGTTCGCTACCGTCCTTGCTGCAGACCCATTTGGCGTCACCAGCAAGTGCCTGACCTGCAATTAAAGTAGTGCTGATCGATGCTACCGCGATCATAGAACCGAGGATATTGCGCATGATGTAGACTCCATATATTGATGTTTAGTGCCTCAACGCTACCACGACGTATCGTCGAGACTCAACCTGTAGTCCGTAAATATTCGGTTGCTGCTGTCTCAAAATTGAGCACACTCTGCTCAGCAATTTTCAAGCTCTGATGCCAGAAATCTGGTTTAGTCAGATCCACTCCCAGGTATTTTGCGGCAACCTCTTCGGCATCCATACTGCCCGTATCTCGAAGTAAAGCCACGTAGCGGGGATAAAAGTCAGCGCCTAGCGTGGCTCTTTGAGCATAGACGCCGAGAGCAAACAGGTACCCGAAGGTGTACGGGAAATTATAGAAGCTGAGATCCGCTATCGAGAAATGCAGTTTACTAGCCCAGAACATTGGCTCCATCTCTGAGAGCGAGTCACCATACCAATGCTGCCAACTTTGAGTCATCAAAGCACGGAGCTCTTCGGGACTTTGGTTGGACTTTTGACGTTGCTCGTAGAACGATTTTTCAAACTGGAAGCGAGCCGGAATATTCAGCACAAAGGACTCGACCTCCCGTGCCTGTGCCCAGGTGAACTGTAGGCGGTCAGCAGGATCTTTGGCCTGTTCAAGTAATGCTGCATTGACGACGGTTTCACCGAAAATACTCGCTGTCTCAGCCAGAGTCATAGGGTAGTGGGTCGCAGCGATCTTCATATCCCGCATCACCCAGTTGTGAAAGGCATGACCCAGCTCATGCGCTAGAGTCTTCAGCTCGCGCATACCACCCGTATAAGTCATATAGACGCGAGGCGTGCGTGATTTGATAAACTGCGTGCAGTAGGCACCCGGACGCTTATTAGGTCCAACAGTAGCCTCGATCCAGCGCTTTTCGGCCATCATCTGTACAAATTGTCCCATTTCAGGATGAATCTGGGCGTAGGCACGAGAGATGATGGCGATGGCCTCGTCAAAGGTTGGTGGCTTCCAGCCGCCCTGGCTCTTGGCTGGGCATGGCGCAAAAAGATCCCAAGGTGCCAACTTAGGTTTAGACAGTATTTGGGCTTGAAGCCGTAAAACGCGGCGCCCAAGGTCCTTGCATGCGCCCACTGCCGTCAGCATCGCATCTAGAGTGGCGCGTGTGATCCGGTTTTGGTGCAAAGGCGTGTCGAGAAAATGCATGCTGCGCTTCGAGGATCGGCGCTTGTACTCATCAAGTCTCCATCCTGCCAGCGCGTTGAGGATGGCGGCTGCGGCCTCCTCGTGCTCCGACCAGGCACTGCGAGTAGCCTTGTGAGCGGCAGCCCTTATGGCCTCATTGGGATCCTGACTAAGGCTTGCCGCCTCAGCTAAACCGACCCAGCGTTCTCCAGTAGGGAGTTGCAGTCGGCAGCGAATACTACCCGCAAGGCTATCGTAAAGGTTGCCCCAGGCGGTGGGCCCATTGACGCCAAAGGCGATCAGAATATCTTCTTCGCTTAACCCGAGGCCAAATTCTCGAAGTTCGCGTAGTTTTTTGACCGGGTATCCGTAGGCTTTTAGATCCGGATGAGCAAGGATTTCACCCACACTTGCGGCATCCAGATATTTGAGACTTTGCTGTATCGGTGAGTAGGCTTGATCTAATTCCGCCTGCAAACTCTGGGCTTGGCCGTAGAGTGATTTTGCCGGTGCTAGCGTCGAGTCTACGCTGAGCTTACAGCTCAGGTAAGTCTGTACATTGTGCAGGAGCGTCACAGCTTGCTCATATTTGATCATAGCATTAATTGCAGCGTCGACGATGATGGGACGAGTCTTAGCGTCTGGGGTCATGTCTGCCGCGACCAAGGGCCTCAGTGAGTCACTGAGCTTCCTGATCTCAGCACACCGGAGCTCAGCCTGAGCTAGATCTTGCCGCAACTCAGGAGCATCAACGGCCGTATATTCGCTCGTGAGATCCCACGAGGGGGACTGAGAATGGTCAAGGCTCATGATAAGTCTCCTAAATACTTAGTGCGGCTGATAGCGCGATTAAATCCCATACTTTTGCCTGTTACAAGCGATTGTCGCGGCTCCCCCAGCATGGTATTGGTCAACCAAAGCATATGAGGCGGAGAGTTGGTCGATGGATCCTCAGGGAAAGGGCGCAGCCCCTAGTCTTTTGTTCGTGTGCCTTGGCAATATCTGTCGCTCGCCAGCGGCCGAAGGCGTGATGCGTAGCGTCGTCGATAATGCTGGGATTACCGACTACGTACAGATCGACTCGGCAGGGACCGGTGACTGGCATATAGGGCATCTGGCGGATCCACGCATGCGCAAAGCTGCTAGTGCTCGGGGCTATGACCTAGTCCACAAGGCGCGTCAAATCCAGGTCCAGGATTTCGAGCGTTTTAGTCTGATCATCACCATGGATCAGTCGAATTACAAAAATGTAAGCAAGCTAGCACCAAGTGAGTCGGCAGTGCTCCGCATCAAAAGTTTTACCTCGTACTGCACTCGGCATAAGATTAGTGAGGTCCCCGATCCTTACTACGGATCAGCTAAGGATTTTGACCATGTGTTGGATATTTTGGAGGATGGCTGCCAAGGGATACTTCAAGACATTCTTAACCCTTTAAACAAGCAAATCGGGCCAAAATAACTAGACTACAACGGTTGCACTCAAAACAATTGGAGCACGATCAATGGACTTTTTCGAAGTTGTCAAAACGCGGCGCAGCATCCGTAGATTTACTGACGAGAAAGTCCCTGAGGACGTGATCCGCAAGGCTATTGATGCCGCCTTGATTGCTCCCAATTCCTCGAATATGCAAATGTGGGAATTTTACTGGGTGCGCAATCCTGCTAATCGGGAAGCTGTTGTGAAGGCCTGTTTTTCCCAGCCTGCAGCAGCGACGGCAGCTGAGATCGTATTTGTTGTGTCGCGCGTCGATACCTGGCGCCGCAATGTCAACTTAATGCTGACCGAGCTTAAGAAATCGCCAAATATCAAAAAATCAGCGCTCGACTATTACGAGAAGCTGATTCCCACTCTCTACACGCAAGATCCATTTGGCATCATAGGTACCTTTAAAAAGATTGGACTGACGATTGCCGGAATATTTCGCCCAGTGCCACGTGGTCCAACCTCAAGAGCGAGCCTCTTTGAGATGGTTACCAAATCCGCAGC
>OMIY01000339.1 GCA_900299215.1 bacterium
AATCCAGGGCCCATCGGATCGACTAACCCAAACACGGCAACTTTTACGAACCTTAGCTCAGGTGAGGCCCGCCTCAACGAACTCACTGCCAACGGCGTTAACTACGTCGGCTTCAAAGCGCCGGACGCTCTCAGCGCTAACAAAGTTTGGGTGCTTCCCGCTAGCGATGGCTCCGCTGGCCAAGTGCTTAAAACTGATGGCTCTGGAAACCTGGGCTGGGCCTCCGATGGTGGTGGGACCGTGACTTCGGTTACAGCTGCGGCACCGTTATCAGTAACTAACGGCACGACCTCCCCATCGGTATCAATGAGCCAGGCTACTGGCAGTACGAGTGGTTACTTGACTGCTAGTGATTGGACTGCATTCAATGCGAAGCAAGCGTCAGGTAATTATGTCACCGCCTTAATTGGTGATGTCACGACTTCTGGATTCAACGCTGGCTCAGCTACTGCCACTTTGGCAAGTGTGTCACTTGCCGGTACTTCAACCAAAGTTACTTACGATGTGAAAGGGCGCATCAATTCGGGGACCACGCTAGATGCTAGTGATTTACCGCCACATAGTGCTGCTCTGATCACATCCGGTACCTTAAGTATCGCCAACGGCGGAACGGGTCTCAGCAGCATCCCTAGTTACGGTCAAATTCCAATTGGTAACGGAACAAACTACAGTCTAGCAAATTTGACTGCGGGCACTGGTATCAATATCGCAAACGCCCCTGGCGCAGTGACAGTGAGCTCTACTTTCGATCCTATGACAAAGGTGAGTAAGCAGGGAGACACCATGACGGGGCCGCTGAGTTTACCTGCAAATGGTCTGGTGGCTGGAACGAATCAGCTGGTCGTTGCTGGCAGCGGAGTTGGTATTGGTACGACCAATCCGTTGTATAAATTGCAACTCAACACAGCCGCGCAGACGATTGATGGAGTTGCGGTCGTCGGATCGGATGGCCATTACGCGACTTTTAGAGCTAGTGCTGCTATCAATTCAAACAATAATCTCGTACAAACTGGCGATTCAGGAATAGTCTACACGGGTGGATCCATTGGCACCGGCGCCTTCACGATCACTCCGTGGGCTAGCGCGACGTCCGGTATCCGGATGGACAGCAACGGTAATGTCGGGATTGGTAATCCCTTTCCTTTTGCAAAGCTCGACGCGAAATCGGTAGCTACCGACAGTAGCGCCTCTCCAGCTGTTCTAGCCACTAATGTAATCACATTGAATGCTAGCGGTACCTACTGGGGGACAGGAATCGAGACTGTGGTTAACCCTGCAATAAATAGTGGTGTCACAGACTCAGGCGAAATCTATGCGCTCGTGGCGCGAGCTTACCGCAATTCATCGTCGGACACGGGGACGCTTAGCGGTGATTACGGAGCCTGGATAGGATACGGGCATAATGATGCAACGACCAGGGTGACCAATCGTGCATACGGTCTCTTTGTATGGCCAAACCATGCGGGTGGCACAATAGATAGCGATATTGGTATTATGATTGGCAACGCCAACGGCACAGTTATGCCTACAAACTACTATGGTATGTACCAGCAAGACGCCGCAGCAAAAAATTATTTTGCCGGCAAAGTTGGCATTGGGACTACGGCTCCGCAGGAAGCCCTAGATGTTAATGGATACGTACGCAGTAAGGGTTTCAAGACCGCATCTATGAACACGGGTTTGACTCCGATCTATATCCGCGGCACAGGACTACATCATAATGACAATGCTATCGTGAAAATTGGCGATAACACTGTCTTCAATCAAGGTTCACCAATCCGTGGCCTTACGTTTGTCATTATCACAGCCTCGACGCAATCTGTTGTGAGCACGACAACCTATGACACCTACGGCTCTACTACGGCATCGAATAACCTGGCCACAGCTTTAAACAATTTGACCCGCGATCAAATTGGTGTCTTAGTTAGTTACGACGCTTTCGAGCTCTCGATCACTAGCGATCTGCGGGCTGCTGCCCAGAGACTTGGCCTTTATAAGCTGGCTGCCACGCCATATGTTCAAAGAAGTCCCTATGCCGCTTTGTTCCGCGGTGCAGGTACCTCCACCAACAACACTGAGCTTAGTCGCCAGGCGATTGAGGTGTTTGAATCTAACGCGATTGGAGCGCCTTTTGCTGTAGTAACTACATTCTTGAGCGAGGATGGTTTTGTCGGTCAAAATCTGAGCAATGCACTCATAAGCTCTAATCCGGCTGTGAGCACACCGGCTGTTTATGTAAGCGAAGCGAGCAACGTGGGCATCGGCTCAACGTCACCGTCCGCAACACTTGATGTGGTAGGAAACGCCAAGATTTCAGGTGGACTCGGCGACATTATTTACTCCACTCAGCCTGCTAACCGTTACTATGCATCTGGTACCGGCTGGCGATATACGGGTGAATATCTCACGATAAACGTACCGTCTGGGCCGGCTAGACGCTATCGCATAACCAATCGGCAAATGGTCACACAGGCTAGTGCCGGCAATATCATCATGGCTTTGAGCACAAGCAGCACGAGTGAAAGTCCCTCGCCGTATTATCCCTACCAAAGCGTGCTTGCTGCATCCTGGAGCACTGTAAATGCTGATACCTATGTCACTCTCACTGGTGGCAGCTCGGTAACCTATTACGTTTGGGTTTACTTTAGTTCCTCAGGCGGATCCGTAGCCAGCGAAAATCGTGCCTTCTGCGACCTCTTCGCGGTGCAGATGTAGCCGACGTCACTTAACTGCAGCCATTGCAGCTATTGCAGCCATGCATTTGTCAAAACCTTACGCGTGTTTGCAAAAAAAAGGCGGACAATTCACTAAAGTTTTCGCTGTTTTTGCCGAAAAGCCACACCGGGGGGACTAATAGTGGATCTTTTTCGCCCACACATTTATCTAGGCCGATTTCGTCTTAATGCCCTAATTCATTTCCTAATTGGAGTGATAGGGCTTGCGATCGCCAGCTGTTCCTCATCTAGCTTCTCGGGCTCTAGCGGGGCGGTCAAGAATCCACCCAAAAAGGAAGAGCCAAAGACCGCTGAGGCCAAAAAACAACCTGGTAAGGTTGTCGCCCCGGCTCCTCATGCAGACGGAGGCGCGGGAGAGCCGCCAGCTCTGCCGAGTGGCTGTGCGAAACCTTATCAAGTGCCTGCATCTTCAAACATCTGGTTAGCTGGTGTACCTGATGGCACGTCATTAACCTACATCATACCCCGAGACCAGTTACTGCCCTACACGACCATAGATCGAGCGCCAGCGCAAAGTCCTGTGCTCGTTGCGGACGCTAGCCAGGGCTGTCTACTGCCAGGTTACGGGCTCACGTTTAGCGTAAGTGGTCAAATCTCCCACGGTGGTGATGCCATTTCAGACGCGAACGGACTTACCTCCGAGAATACTCGTCATCGCAACGGCGGTGTACTTGGCAAGTCAGACTTGACTGCACCGATCAATAGTTTGGTCGCCGTGTTTGTCGGCGATGGAGATGTCTCAGCGCAGGCAGTACCTCAACCGATGGACTTTTCATCGGACGCATCGCGTAATCAAGCACGGATTGCCCCAGCTCTGGGCCAGGTGTTTTTTATCGGGACCGGCGTCATTGCGACTGGTGAATCGCGTGTGGTGCTCGTACCTGACGGTGCTACGCGACTCTATTTTGGCGTCATGGACGCTTACGAATGGAACAACAACACCGGATCCCTAAGTGGCGCATTAGTATCAACTGCCAACTACAGCAACTAAAGTTGTAGCGGAATCAAAGCAAAGTAACTTCAAATTCTCCTAGGCTCTCAGGTCGCGCTTTGAGCCTGCAAGTCTAGCTACCCTTCATGTTGAGCGACACACTGAGCTGATTTGAATTGTCGTCAATACGGCGGGTCACATTGGTGATGTTCCCAATCGCTCCCAAGATGCCGCCAAAATGGATGTCAAACCCAGCTAGTTCGACCGCGAAATCAATTCCCCACCTCTTAGTTGGCGTAGTGCGCCAGTACAGATTAATGCTGTCATCTAGACTGCCGCCGGCTGAGAAGTAGCTATTGCCGTCTACCTCGGGTGTACTAATTCTGTTGGTTGAATAGTCGATCCAAGGAATCCAGGTGAACCTTTTAGCAAGGTGAATGCCAATATTTAGTCCGCCGGTGTAACTTGTAACGCGGTATCGGTATTTTGCTGAGAACGAATTGTCGTATTCTTCTTGCTGCGCGCTGATCGAATTGCCCCCAGCGAAAAAGGAAAACACCACTTCCTTCGGTAACATTGATGCCGTTGTGGAATAGTAACCAAAAAAGCCAACTCCGCTGAAACGTACTGCGCTTTTGTCGCTCATCGACCCAATTCGATATTCAGCTGTCGCGTACCCGTTTAGGGCCGTGAATCCTAGGCCAAAGTGGCTGCCTGAGAAGCCTACGTACGGTGAACCAGACCAGCCCTTATAGGAAAGCGAGCTTTGCAGCTTGTCAGCTCCATCTGCAGCATTTGAGCCCTTCGGACCTATTAGGGCATCTGTGTAGTTTAGTGCAGTTGCAAAAGTGATGTTATTTTCTTCTGGAACAATGTGATAAATAGGCGTCGTAGCAAATATGCTGCGGCCTTTGGAAAGTTGATCTGCATAGGCCTGTGTTAATTCATCGCGCCCAGTATCTGCATAGGCATCGTCCGTTGCGCCAGCAGCCAAGAGCAGCATCAATGTCACAATAGCGATCACCCTTACGTACCTATATTTTTGGCGGCATCTCCGGTTAGAACCTCAACACTTATCGGAAGGATCGGCTAACTTTGTAGCTGGGAATCCGTGCCTTGCTTTAAAAAGACATGAATTAAGATCTCGAAATAACTTTCGTTTCTACTTCCAATTTGTTCCTTCTAAAATGTGTATTTCCCAAAATCTTCGTCGCCAGTCTCAACCATCAAACTTGTAAGATAAAAATAAGACGATTAGTATAGTTGAATATCTATTATGCACAACGACGTTAGGTTGCCGGCCCTGTAGGTCTAGAGGGAGGTCCATGCGATACATCTACTTGAGTTCAGCGGCATTGGCATATTCGCTATTATTTGCTCATGCGGCGGTAGCGGAAGATTCCGCTGATGAGTTCGGCCTAACTGATAAGGCTGAAAAGTCAGAGCAAACAGAAAGCTATGATTTGCAGGAAAAGCCAAAAAAGCGTGGCAAACGAAAAAAGGCGGCAAAAAAGGAGCCCGCCACTGACTTCGA
>OMIY01000340.1 GCA_900299215.1 bacterium
AGCGGCGTGGGTGTGCTTTTAGCGCCTAGTTCCTGGATTTGGTATGCCATCGTGGCGGTAGTGGCTGTATTTTTGCCAGGGTTGACTCTGATGTCTAGTTTGCTGCCATTTTGGCTGAATTTGAGAGGTATCAAGGCACTTATTAAATGGACTGACGGAGTCAATGCCGCAAGTGTGGGATTACTTATTTCTGTTTTTCATCACTCAAGCCTGGTAGCGACGGTGAAGGGATGGCCAGAGATGGTTGTGGTGGGATTGTTATTTGGCGCGATTACTAAAAAAGTCATGCCAACTTGGCTACTTTTGCCAATATCCGCTGTGGTCGGGCTGATCCTTTTCTGACATATTACGTGTCCTATTGAACGGGTGAGGTGCAAGATGCGTTTTAATTTCCTCTTTGTTGGATTACTTGATTTTGCGTTATTGAGTTCTGCTCCGGTGAGTTTTGCCTCGGTCGACACGGCAGACACTGTAAATCTTGATGCCGCTGCCCCCAAGTTTGCGATCGAGGGACAAACGTTTTTCATCAGCACGGAGTGTTCACCACACTCTCTTGGTGTGACTATGGTACTGCCGCCAGACTATTTGGAGGTCATTGGTACCGTTGATTATGTGCGCTCGGATAAATATCGTTTTGATTACAGCGAGCAATCGATCACTTGGATCAACCAGACCTTTGGAGCCGGTTTTCATCCCATATCGTCGGTTGTAAAAATCTCGAAGGCTCAGGATCCAGAGGCATTCAAAGATAAGGTTGAGAAAATGATTTCGCTGGTTAAACGCCTTGAACAAGGGAATATTTGTTTCCCTGCTAAGCCGGAGGTCGGGGAAGTCATCACCTATCTCGAATCGTTGTTGATCTAAGTCTTGGGCGTTTTGATCTGCGGCCACTTTTGCGTCAGCAACCAGACCAAATAGTCGACATCAAGAGGCTTTTGCGCAATAGTCTGACGATCTTTGTCCATGTATTTACGAAATAGCGAGACCACCGCGGGATTTGATACAGTCATGATCAAATGTCCGCGGTATTTTTTTGCCAACACGATCAGATTCGATAGCTCCTTTTGGGCATAGCCGTCGAGATCAAAAATAAGCGGAACCGTGCCGCTTGCATGTTCCCTAAAGAATTTGTCGGGATCTATGACCCGAGTTACTTCGAATTTGAATTTGCTAAATTGGGAATCATAGGTCTCGACTTGATCGGGTTGCTTGCAAATGAGCGAGAGGGGGCGCAAGTTTGGGTCACGACGACTGCTAGGCTTACCAGATTTATACTCAAGATGGAGATAGTGACGGATAATGTCAGTCACCGTAACCATGCCAACCACATTTTCGAGGGTATGATCTTTGTCGCGAAGCACTGGAAAATGGCGGATTTTTTTTTCAAAATGAAGTCTAACGACTGATTCATGCAAGTGATCGTAATCGGCGAAGTAGACTTCACGCGTTGCAATCAGTCCGACTCCTCGTTCTAATTTATCCTCAATGTCGAGAAGGACAATTTTACGCAGGATATCACGTTCAGTGAGAATGCCTGTTATTTGGTTTTTGTCATTATGGATGAGCAGTGAGCTGATTTTCTTCTCATTCATCAACTCGACAGCTTCAGCAACTGCAGCGGCTTCATGTAGAGCTATTACTGGTGACGCGATGTGATAACTTGCGTTTGCTTTGCTCAAGCCGTTCCCTCCGGGAAGATTTTTTGTGACTAGGAGTTAAATGACATCGAATCATTATTTAGTTTACGTTATCGTGCTCAGAGCGGGAATAATTTCGTGGCTCGGAGGGTGGTTATGAAAAAATTTGTGTTTACATCGTTACTGCTTGCATCAGTGACTTCATCAAGCGCAGCGTATGGCTGGTGGTTTTGCTACGGTTCTCCACTCAGTAACCCGATGGAGCGACGTGTTTGCGGTCAGGGACCAGACGAGTTTTCAGCGCGGCGTACCTGCGGATTCGATTTGGTGAATATCTCTTGTTGGAGCAGTTACTAAGTCGCCACCAAGGGTGGGGGATCGAGTAATCTTGTCAAAGCTTTCAATGACTTGGCTAAGCCCCTAAAACGACTTACTATTTTTTAAAAATCTAAAGAATTCATGCCCCTGACCGAAACCTGACGAGGGAGAACCTATCAATCCGTAAGGATTGATTAAACGTCAGGATAGCCATGCTCCACTGGTTGCGAACTTTAATCATGCTGATGATAGCGATCACGCTGTCCACCTGTGCACAGGGTGGTGGCGGTAGCATCATCTCTGGTTTAAGAGCCCAGAAGAAAAAGAAAACTGACGTGAATCCAACTGATCCTGATCCGTCGAGTTGGTCACTAATGGCGACGCCATCGGCAAATGACATCGCATCTAGCTACGAGCTTCTGGCCTTACTTGCTCAGAGCGGCTTTGACTCTGCTGCTGGTGGTGCCGCTGCAGGTTCTATGCCCAGCCACTTCGATGCTGGTACTGCACTCAATCTTGCCGATGCGACGACTCCAACAAACATACCAACGCAGCAAGTCGCTGACGGTAAGCTGGCAATGGATTGCTTTCTCGGGGCCAATGTTCAATTGCGCACTGGTGCTTTAGGCTGGCCAGAGTCGGTAGATCCAGCATCGCCTTTTGTTGGTTCGAAAAATTCTACTACCAGCAATCTGTTCATGTACGTCGAACCTTATCTTTTGCAGTACCCAGAACAATCACCGACAGTCATCCTGACCCTGATGGCGCCGTTCCGTTTTAAAAACTTGGTGGAAGACGTCATCAAAGACAATCGTAGTCTGACCATCGCACTCAACGACACGATGCAAACTCAGTATTCCGGTGAACACACCTTTGAAGCGCATCGCTTCTGGGTGGCGAAGAATGCAATTACCGGACAGACCACCTCGACTATGAGCTGCGATCCAAGCTCTGGTGAAGGCGCACAAGGCGCGAGCGGTACAGCCAACGGAAGCTATGCGCGCGTCAGGTGGTCCGATAGCCAGCAGATGAGCGGATTGACCATGCTGGAAAGGTTTCAAATGGGTGGCAGCTTGTCCCGAAGCTATCTGCCGCGAAAAAAGGGTGTGCTGGGCACGTCACAGGTGACGATTGATACAGCTTTTGGTGGCAGTGGTACGCGGCTAGTACTTTGGTCGGCAGCAACCTCGCCGGTGGCCACCGTCGCTAATTCTGTTCACATGCGACAAAAGTCAATAACTCACTTGCAGAATAGAAGAGATCAGTTTGTGACTAGCACCGAGCAAGTGATTAGCGATATTTCGCATTCAGATCAGTCACGCCCAGTGAATCCATTAGTGGTCCAAAGTCATTTTGATGCTGCCGAAAAGCCGCTGGCTCACGTCGTGGCCAGCGGGACTCTACATAAGACAGCGAAAGACAGTAATAACAGTATTCGCTGGTATAGTTCGTTGGAGTTTAGCGGAGTTGTTTACGATCTGATCGCTAATGTTGAGCCGTGTATTCCCATTGCGGGATCCGCGGTGTTGACTCTTAAAGAGTCCGAAGGCGGGCAGCCGATAAAAAAACTGACTATCAAGTTCTCAAGTACCAATTTGACCACGAGTGGCGATAAGATCAAACCGGAGATCGCCGTCGATGATGACGATACGGACAAGATGCAGGCGAAATGGATCACCGTGTTGATGAATCGCCGGTGTCCACTTAAGTAGTTAGTTGGTGCAATAGGAGCAAGCATGACAGTTAAAATAAAATTCCTAGGCGCCGGAGACACTGTTACTGGGTCGCGCACGCTTGTGCAGTTTCGCGGACGGCAGATTCTTATAGACTGTGGACTCTTTCAAGGGGCCAAGCCAATTCGTGATCGCAATTGGAGTAAATTTCAACCAGACCCAGCGAGCATCGATACAGTAGTCTTGACTCATGCCCATCTCGATCACTGCGGTTTCTTGCCCCGCCTCTGTAAGCAAGGTTTCAAGGGCAAGATCGTCACCACACCTGGAACCAGAGATCTGAGTGACATCATTCTACGCGATGCCGGGTGGCTTGAAGAAGAAGCGGCGAAATACGCCAACGAGACCGGATATTCAAATCACAAACCGGCATTACCGCTATTTACAGTAGTTGATGCGGAAGCGGCATTAAAGCATTTTGTCACGGAGCCGCGCCACCAGTGGATCGACCTTGGTGATGGGATTGGCTTACGCTTTCTTAGAGCCGGCCATATCATCGGAGCCAGCTTGGTGCAATTAGCCTTCGATGGTGATGGTCAACAAAAGACCATCACCTTTACCGGTGATCTCGGTAACGGTCGTTCTCACATTTTGCGTGGACCAGATCAGCTAACCGAAACAGATGTGTTAGTACTAGAGTCAACGTACGGTGATAGAGAGCAACCGCGTGACAGTGGACTCGACGCTTTAGCTGCGGTCGTTAAAAGAACCGTCGAGCGCCGCGGCGTTCTCGTGATTCCCGCATTTGCAGTAGGTCGTGCTCAAGAAGTCACATATATGCTTCGATTGCTTGAAGACCGAGGACAGATTCCTTCAGTGCCAGTCATTCTGGATAGTCCAATGGCAACGGCAGCGATGGCGGTTTGCCTGAAGCACCCTGAGGATCAAGTGCTAGACTCAGCTTTTCACGGCAGCATGGAGCCGCTGCTTCCACGGCAATTTGAGGCCATGGCAAGTGCAGATGAATCCATGCTTGCGTGTATGCGTAGCGGTCCCATGATCGTGATCTCTGCGTCTGGAATGCTGAGTGGTGGTCGAATTTTACATCACCTCAAGTCCAGACTGCCGCATGAGGAAAATACTGTTCTCTTTACTGGGTATCAGGCTGAGGGTTCTAAAGGGCGCTACCTGCAGGAGCAAGCTGTCAAAGAGGGAAACTTTAGAATCCACCATGAAGAAATACCGGTGCAAGCCGAGGTGGTGACCTTGCATCACCTGTCCTCGCACGTCGATCAAAAGGACATTATTAGTTACGTCGAGCGCATCAGACGTTTGCCCAAAACAGTTTTCATTAATCACGGCGTGCCAGAGGCGCAGGTGACTTTAGCCAAGATTTTGCATGACCGTTTTCGTATCGATGCAAGGCCTGTCTGCGAAAATGCTGCCGTCGAGTTATTTGGCTCGAGGTAGGCTCTCTTCTTTAGAAGCCACGAGCTTGGTTAGTTCCATGGCTAGAGTCGAGATAAGACTCACTGGTATGATCAGAAACAAATCTCGGGTGCTCAATGCTGTGAGTGCAAAGAGACTGCGTGTGAACGGCAAGAAATGCAAAACCACCTGCATTAGGCCTGCCACAATGACGAGTATAGGCTGCCAAATATTGGACCGAAGATTGAATGAGAATACGCCAAAGTTTTCTGATCTGGCAGAAAATGATCTTATCAACTGACTGAAAACGATCGTTGTAAAAATCAGTCCACGCGCATGCTCGGCTCCGGCCTCCTGCAAGTCGTAATTGTATAGAGCTAGAGCGGAAGCCGCTTCAATGAAGCCGATCCAAATGATCCACTGCCATTGGTTGCGACCAAGTAGGGCTTCACCCTTCGGACGTGGTGGTGACCTCATGAGCTTAGCGTCGGCAGGATCGAGGATTAAAGTGATCGCTGGAAGGCTATCGGTGACTAAAT
This sequence comes from bacterium, assembly GCA_900299215.1. Lineage (GTDB taxonomy): Bacteria > Bdellovibrionota_B > Oligoflexia > Oligoflexales > CAIYRB01 > CAIYRB01. The sequence continues at coordinate 5,596 of OMIY01000340.1, forward strand.
TAATCCAAAGCAAATGTGCCGCCAGTAGTGGCAGCGGCATCCCTATAATCAATGCGCCTATCACGACCATTAACTCTGCAAAATTTCCCGTGAGTAAATAGACAATGGCTCGTCGGATGTTTTGAAATATGCCGCGCCCCTCGCGCACCGCAGTTACGATGGTGGCGAAGTTGTCGTCGGCAAGGATCATGTCTGCCGCCTGTCTGGTCACCTCCGTGCCAGCGCGCCCCATCGCGATACCGATGTGAGCTTCTTTAAGAGCGGGAGCATCGTTTACTCCGTCACCCGTCATTGCTACGACGTGACCGAGTGATTTCCATTCTCTTACAAGTTTGAGCTTATCAGCGGGTGTGGCCCTCGCATGAACTCTTTTGGAGATGTCGTCGTCGGCGACAATGAGCCCAAGCTCCTTGGCAATTGCCGCTGCAGTTGATGGGTGATCGCCAGTTATCATAACAGGCACGATCCCAGCTCGCCTGGCCTCGTTGATAGCTGCCGCAGCCTCAGGTCTTGGCGGATCTGCAAGCCCAATTAGTCCGATGAGTCGCAGTTCCTTTTCAGTCGGTGATGGTCCTGTCGCCACGGCGAGGACTCGAAGCCCAAGCGCAGCCATCTTGCTCGCAGCCTCCTTGGCGTCACTTAAAGGGCCAGCGGTGCATAAACCCACTATCGTTTCGACGGCGCCCTTGACGTAGTTAATGCCATCGGCTCGATATACGGACATCCGCCGACGCTCAGTGTCGAAGGGTTCGCTCGAGAGACGTGGAGCCTCAGTTTCTAGCGCCGGCAAACTAGTACCGGAAGCATATGCCGCCGCCAGTATAGCAATTTCGGTAGGATCACCGGATCCTCGTCCAGTTTGCGCATCAAACTCAGCATCGGTGCATAATGCCGCGGCGCGCAGCACTTCATGATTGGCAGCTCCCCACACCTCGCGCACCTGCATCTTGCCCGACGTTAGAGTGCCAGTTTTATCGGTGCAGATGACCGATACACTTCCTAAGGTCTCGACGCTTGGTAGCTTGCGGATTAGTGCGTTTTGTCGCGCCAAACGCTGAACGCCAAGAGCGAGTGCTACTGTTACGATCGCCGGCATCCCCTCTGGTACTGCAGCGACTGCGAGAGATAAGGCATAGATGACAAGCTCTAGCCAGGGCATGCTCTGATACCAACCTATGGCTCCAACTACTGCCATGATTCCCAAGCTAAGCCACACGAGAGAATGTCCCACGCGCGCTAATTGCAACTGCAGGGG
>OMIY01000341.1 GCA_900299215.1 bacterium
CATGGGGAATGCAGATACCTCCCTATGAAGTCTTGCTCACCAATCTGAACATAGCTTAGAGGTTTTCCATGCGCACGAAGTCACTCACTAAAAGTCCTAAGGCCTGGTTTATCGCAATCATGCTCGGCATGACCGCTTTTGCATCTGGTTGCAGTACGACGGGCCATTCCGGTAGCATGGGTGGCTTTCTTAATGCTAGGGGTAGCTGTTTTGTGACCGTCAGTGGTACACCGTGGTGCCGGTGATCCTTGGTTTGATCGGAGGCCTGAGCTACCACTCAACTCTGATTTACTACCAGAAATTAAACGAGGGCTTTGCTTCCATCTTCGGCAGCGACCGTTCCGCTCCGCTTCTAATTTATTCCCATGATTTTGGCATGATTGGACGCTCACAAGCGAATGGCCGGTGGAAAGATGTTGAAGATCAGATTGTAAACTCTGCACAACTACTTACACAAAGTGGGTGCGAAGCTCTAGTGATTGCCAGCAATACGATTCACAAGTTTGCGCGCATCATCGAAGCGGCTACGCAGCGGCCTGTTCTGCACATGGGGTCTGCAATTGCCGATACCCTCACTAAAAACTCAAGTCGACGAGTCGGCTTCTTGGGAACTCGACCAACTATGGAAGAGCCATTTCTGAAGCGTCGGATTGAGGAATCTGCGAGTGTTGAGCTTTACATACCCACCCGCCCCGAACGCGAAGAAGTCCATAGAGTGATCTGGGAACGCTTAGTGCGTGGTTGTGTCGATGATCAGGATCGGCAGAACTTTCAAATTTTCTGTGACGATTGGGCTAAGCGCGAGCGACTCGACAGTATTGTCCTGTCCTGCACAGAGCTAGGTCTACTTGGACTTAAAGAACGAGGATTTCGAGTATTTGATAGCTTAGAGGCGCATGTGGACTTTGCCCTGAAATTTTACCAGGACAGAGCGACCCACTTCCTTCATAATGTCTGAATCGCAAAGGAAATTCAGCCCACAAGAGGGTTATGAAGCTTATGGCTATTCCACGTGCTGGGACACACATGAGGGCGCAGGATTTATGGACTTGATCACCCTAAAGACGCCGCTTAATTCGACCCTTTTTTCTACAAGGATCGCTATACAAGATGATTTTCGCCGAATTATCGATCTTAGTGAATCAGTAGGGGTCTTCACCGATCATGAGCTTGAATCACTTCTCGTAGATCTCAACACTTGCGATGAAGTCGCCGGCGACAGGATTTTCGTCTCTGAGTCAGTAGAAAACCAGGTCACAGGATTCATTCAACTTAGTCCAGCTCCAATCACCCGCGGTTCCTGGTATGTATACTGGATCGCTGTGCATAATGAAGCGCAAGGGCAAGGCATAGGCAGTAATCTGCTGATCTCTGCTGAACGCGCGATCAAGGCTGAGGGCGGTAGACAAATCATCATCGAAACTTCAGCCTCACCACTGTTCGCGAGTGCCCGCAAACTTTATCTAAAAGCGGGCTACGAATTAGTGGCCAAGGTTCCAGACTATTACTCAGAAGGCGACGATAAGTGCATTTATCTTAAACGTCTGTGATGCCCTGTTCGTGAAAAATTAGGGATTGCAGTTGTTTCCAGATCCAGGTGTATCGTCTCAATTTGCTGCCCGCTCGGAGACTGCCATTGGCACACCATTTATAGTACAGACAGCCTTCTTTCCTAGGCCAAATGGGCTCTCACTGCGGTATGCAAAGCTTAAAATGCTACCACGAGGGATCCTAGACCACGGACTTGAGCCACTGCTGTATTCATGGCTAACGTGACTCCCCTCTTCAAACTCGCGTCCAGATGGCCAAGAGGTCACGGACTCGAATGTTAGGTGGTGATTACAGTCTAGACGCCAATTGAGCAGATCAGCATTGGTTGGATTTTCTAGTTCAATAATGCCTTGATGCTCATCTTTTTTAACGAAAGTAAGCTTCATAAACGGCATTCGTTCCACCCGCCTCAAAACAACCCGACGTGAGGACTCCCCTAGATTTGGCGCCTTGATTTCCGCTACTGGTGACTCACCGTCAGCTACACTAGCGTTACCTGATATGCGAATGGAGAAAGTTCCGACTGTACAACCATCGTCGCTTAACGAGTCGTGAGGCCCGAGATTGCCTCCAGACCCGGCGACTTCAGGCACGGACTCATAAAAATTACCATGCCAGCGAACCAAAAGCTTTTCATCGTCAGCAATCAACATGGGATCGCCGTTGGTGGGCGGTCGCAGTTTGCAGGAAAGCTGTCCTCGAATGGCATTATTTACCTGAACCTCAAACTTTCGGCCGGTGGCGGATTCGAGTAGAGTGCCTGCCTGCTGACCAGGATTTTGCAGATCAGGATTTTTAGAGAAATATTTATATTGGCCACTGACAGTATCGATCTCACAATCGGGATTACCCTCGATTTGATCATTTAACCCACTGCTGGGCTTGATACTTGTCACCTCGCGCAAATGAGTAAACAGACTTAAAACATCCTCACCACTCGAATCCGTCAGCTTCGCAAATAGCTTGTGGTAGCACCGACGGTTGACGAGCGAGATAAACTCGAGTGAAGTTGGATCCCCACCAACGACTGGTTTTCGATCCATGGCTGCATTAATCCAATCTATAAACGATGCAACTCTCGTATAGACGCCCGGCTGTCCTACCTGAGCGCAGCCTTCACCCCAACTCACGACTCCGATCA
>OMIY01000342.1 GCA_900299215.1 bacterium
GCACGCACCTCACGGGGGCACGAACGCGTCACGCAAAGGGTACGCCCGCCGCCTACCGCAGCGACGGCACCACCTGATTCAGCGCAGTTCGCGACGCTAGCCTGATTGCCGAACAGCTCTAACTGTTGTCAGTCATCTGTCGATCAAATGATTGGCGCACGAGGCTCATAACGTAGGGTAGGTCATCGACAGATGCCAAGCCGACCTCAACGTCGCCATTGCCCCAACGCCCGACAGTTGTCACATCCCTGCAGAGCTTCTTGGGGTCATAAATCTCACTGAACTTCATATTAAGTGAAAGTCGCAGCCGTCTCGCCTGAGCGACCACATCCACGAAGTTTGTCTCGGCCTTATACGCCACGTAGTACTTCTTAAATTCCTCTACTACGCATTCATCGAGGGCAAAGATTGCGGCGCGGAATGCCTCAAAAACGTCGCGGTTTTGAGGGGAAGTGAGATTTGGGTGGTCATCGATGCTGTAGACGCCTAAAGTCGACTGGTTGTGCGGCCGGTACTTGGCAAGCGTCGTGGTGTCGAGCCTTGGGGCTGGCCACACTTCAAGTGCGTGATCGGCTAGCCGCCACGCTCGTGTCTGGATTGCGGCTTCATTCCAAGTTTCCAGCTGGCCGAGACCGGCATTGAGCACAAGTGGACTGACCTTAAATCCACCTTTCATGTCGCGCTTCATGGCAAAGGAATGATCACGATATTCGAGGTTGTACCCAGTGAGGGTGAGGTTTCCGAGGGTGTGCAGCCACTGCGCTTGCACCCGCTGCCAATCGGGACCCAACGCCTCCCTCCAAGCATGCGGCAGGTCCGGGTTTTGGGGCAATATATGTTCAATGGTGTACTCGCCAATAGAGACTAGTTCCTTACGTCCGTGATTTTCCAGTCTGCGTAGCCAATAGTTTCGACGGGGAAAGTTGTACAAATCACGTGTTGAAAGGTTGCTTTTCACTTCATCGTCACTTGGAAATCGACGGTAGGACGGGAGTGTCAGAAAATGCGCTTTGACGCTCTCAAGATATCGATGTTTCCTAAGTGACTTCCCAAATGTAGAAAATGTCATATTTAGTGAATTTGTGGGAATAGCACACACCGCACGGCGAAATACGTAGGACTCGACTAATCTCACTGCCTCAAGAAAATCACTTAGAGTAAGTAGTCCGTTTCTATAATCGTGATACATCTCGAGCAAAAACGGATAAGCGACATCCACCTTCAGCTCGCGTAGGTCACTGAACGCGGCCGCAAGTGCCGGTTCGTCCTCGCGGCCAAGAGCCATGGCACAGAAGTACCGGGCGTAGGTGCGAATCTCTTTCACCAGCGACTCGATACCGTCGGCCTGTACCGGTTTCGTGCGCGAATACTCCTTAAATGACTCGTATACTTCACGCTCGCGCGGAATCTCTCCGGTTCTTACGGTGAGATAATGGCGCATGAAACTGTCAAACTGGGTTCCGTACGCCTCTTGACCAAAATCAAGCTCCATCGGGCGCCAGTAGTCACTGTATAGTCGTGCTTGTAGTTGAGGATCAAGACCCATTAGTATATAATTACGAATGAGATCCGCTTGACTTAACTCCTTTCCAGTGGCGTTCATGCTCTCGAAAATCAGTTGGGGATTGTCCTGGTCGCGGCTGAGCGCGATATCCACGACTACCAACTTGGCGAGTCCTCGGCAGACCGCAGTGAGGTCGCTCTTGTCCCGTAGGAGCCTGCCGAACAGGGCAAAGTTTTGAGTCACCCGCAGCGACGGCTCTTTTGGAGTCTCCGAGTTTCTGATAATGGCTTTCAACGTGTCGTCATCAGTTTGCGAGAGCAACAGCTTGAAGTAGCGGTCGGCACTCTCAAGTGGGTTACTCAGGTAGTAATGGCGCAATTTGGCGGCAGAAAAGCCATCGATTGGCTCGCTGTCGCCCAACGCGCGGGCCAAAGCCTCGATCAGAAGAGATACGGTCGTCAATCGTTGCTGGCCATCGATAACAAGCAATGGTGTTTGGTGTGTCACTTGTGAAAGACCTGTCTCGATATAGACAATTGAGCCAACAAAGTGCACCGTAATATCGTCGCTTGACCCGGCACGTAGGATGTCATCCCACAGTTGTCGGCACTGCTTCTCGTCCCACGAGTACGTGCGTTGGTAGATTGGGATGACGAACTGTGGTGACTTCTGAAGAAGACTGAGCAGCTTGGCCTCACTGGCTTTCATGCGGCGTTCCCTTTCGGGTGGTCGGCAGCGATCTCGTCAAGAGATCGAAGGGCTCCCACCGGAATCCATCCGACGACATAATCTTCAATGCAACGAGCTGGTAGGCGCAGAGCTACGTCTGGATCATACGGGGCGACGCGCCCATGCAGATGCCCCAAGAAGCATGGCCTGCGCCACCAGCCGCAACGGCCTCGGTCTCGAGAGGCCCGGCCTCGTGACCGTCGCTACCGCAAACCCGGCACCACCTGGTTCAACGCCGCCACGAACGACGCCCCCAAACGCGTCGCACGCTCCGGCGACCACCCACGCACCGGGTCAGTCGCCCAACTCGTGTCCTTGAACGGTTGCTCAAGCAGCACCCCAAGGCACCCGTACC